>NZ_CAJOKH010000029.1 GCF_905235195.1 uncultured Methanobrevibacter sp.
TGTGGACTTAGATTCAGATTAGATAAAACTGACAATATTCTAGATTATGAATGTTCTAGTTGTGGAGGACAATTAAAGTTTTTAGAGGAACATTTAAACGAAGATATAGAAGGAATTCATCAGAATCAAAAAACTTTTCAAGAAGAATTTGTAAAAAATGCAAAACAAGATGATACTGCATATTCCAATCCCCCCCTAGATGACGGTCATAACTATGTCGAACATGAAGATAAACAAGAAGACATTGAAGTAGTCTATACAGATGACCCTAGTTATACTGGAGAAAATATTAATACCACAAATAATAATCCAAATAATGAAATTAAAGACTATATTGGACCTAGTAAAGCTATAAATGATAAGAAAAAAAACATTGAAGAAAATGATTTTGAAAATAATGAAAAACCTAATTTTTTAAAAAAACTAAATTGGATAGACATACTAATAATTATAGCAATTATACTTGTTGTAATAGTTGCAATATTCCATATAAGTCCAAATTCAAATGATTCCGAATCAATAAGCTTTGATACATCAACAATTGATAAAATTACAGCAAAATATTTGGAATATTATAATGAAGGAGAAATTGTAAAAACAAGTATTGAAGGAATAAATGTAAGTAGTGGAAATAAAACTGTTATCGATGGGAATATTATTTGGTCTGATGAAAATAGTAATGACAAAAATATTAAAATGCTCATAGACAGTAATGGAGAAAAAGTTCTTGTAGGAACCTATAAAAACTCACCTAATGTTGATGTTTATATAGAGCAAATGAAAATGAGTGTTGATGGGAAAAAATATGATAACATTACAGAAATTAAAATATCACCTATTTCGATAAGTAGTTTTAATGATTTAATCAAAGGTCTTGACAAATATGATAATATTGAAATTTCCACAACTATCGCCTCTGACGAAATAGACAGTACAGATTATCAAAAAATTGATAATGAATTATATAATAAAACAAAAAGACCTTCAATTAAAGCCTCTAATATAAATCAAATAGTAATAACAAAAGCAAAAGTTGAAGATATAAAGATTGGAAATAAAAATTGTCCTAGTCTTAATGGTGAAAGTGATTACATTAGGCTTAGAATCTATAATTGCTCAGATAAAGAATTAAATGATATTAAAAGCAATTATAACATCATTAATATTAAAGAAATTAATTAAATGATTTAATCAATACTTAAAAATAATATATTAATTAATATAAATAAATCTAATCTTTAAAATTATTTTAAATAAAATTATAATCTTAAATTGTTTTGTGAAAATATATTCAAAAGTTAATAGAAACTTCCATTAACTGAAATAAATTTTAAATTGGGCAAAAGAAAATACATCAAATAAAAGATAAAACGAGGATAAAATGCGTTATATTTATTCGATAATAACTACAATCTGTAGGAAAATAGAACTAGAGATTAAAAAGTCCTTTCTTTTTAATATTATCCACACTATTTTCATATATATTGAAAATTTATTACTTAATAGTCATATATTAAAGTTATATCCTCAAAAAGATAAAATAAAAATCAAAAGTAAAATCTTAAATGAAGATTTACTTTCACCCCCAGTTGTTATTTTAGTATTTAGTCTATTTTTAATATGTGGACTTAGTGCTGTTTCTTCAAGTTTAGTTATTACAATTATAATAGGATTTATTTCATTTTTACTTGGTGCACTAATACTACCTAAATTCTTTTTAAATAATAGGCTCTGTGAAAATCAGAATGGAAAAAATAAATTCATATCCTTTAAAGTAGAGGACATTTATGCGATTGGATTTGTTTTATTTATTGTTGCTCTAATCTTTTTTTGTATAAATATAGGATATGTTAAAGGAATACCTTTACTTAAACCTTCACTTAGATACCAACTTAAAGCTGCATTAACTATGCCAGTATTTTTAATTATCCCTGCAATTGCAATAATTGAATCTGTTTATATAAAATACTACCAGGAAAATAAATTAACAAGAAGAGCTGTTAGATTTAGATTTTTAATTTTAACAGGAGTTGGAATTATTATTTTGCTATTTTTAGCTTATAGAACACCTATACTTGCATTAATTTTACTTATGATAATTATTGGTTATTATGGTAAAGTCATCTCCCTAAGCGAAATCATTGCCCTTGGATTAATAGGAATTGTTGGAATAATTAGTATTGGATATATAAGATCTTTAAATGAAATGATGATATCAAAAAGCACTAATCCATTTTATACATTACAAGACCGTGCAGAATTTACACTGCATGTTCTAGATCAAATAAACTTTTTATCTGGATACTTTGGTATAATGCATGGAGGTTTTTTACTTAAAGCTCTACCAGGTAGCGATTATGGTCCTAGAACGATAGTTGGACAGTTAATATCTTGGAGAAGTGGTGTAACAATTACTCCAACACTTATTGGGGGAATGTTAATAGATTTTGGAAAAGTAGGTGTTGCAGTAGGTATGTGTTTACTTGGTTTTATACTTGGAATTGGATATAAACTAGTTAAAATTAGTCAGGATTATGTTTATATTGGTATTTACGCACTTATTTTAACTTATACCATTCTAGGTGTTGAAACTGGAATTCTTGATTTGCAAGTCATATTATATTTTGCCGTTGGAGCATTAGTATATATTGCAAATATTGTATATTCTAATAATGCAAAAAAATAAAATCTAATAAACTAGTATTTTTTAGAAATTGTATATTATGTTTATTAAAAATATTATTATGAATTATAATCTTTTAAATCTTAAAATTACAATCTCAGAATCAGTACCCCATCTCATTGGAATATCCATTACACCAACCCCTGTGGTAACAGACAGATAATGTTTTTTATCCCCCATATTATTTTCAAATAATCCTTTATTATATTTAAATACAAGTTCTGAAAAAAATATTCCTGGGTGAAACTGTCCACCATGAGTATGACCAGATAGTTGAAGGTCAAATCCTATTTTAGTGAAAGTTTCCCAATTTTTAGGTGTGTGGTAAATAATAATATTTACCTTATCCTGATTTATATAATTATATAACTCATCTGATGAAATACAAGGTGTATTAGAATAACTAAATGAATATCCAAATATATTAAGCCCCTTAAATTCCATACTTTCATTATCAAGAATTATAATATTTGCTTTTTTACATGCAGCTTTTACATTATCTATTCCAGGATAATAATCATGATTTCCTGGTGTAAAAATTATAGGAATATTAATCTCACTTAAAGCTTTAAAATCATCTTCATTAATTACAGAAGAGCCATCTGCTAAATCTCCTGATATAATAACCAAATCTACATCACCTTCCAGTTGAACTAAAGCATTTTTCAATCGATTAAATGCTCCATTATTCATTAAAAAACCATAATGAAGATCAGAAATGTGAGCGACACTGATTTCCTCCTTTAAATTATCAAATGTTAGATTTTTTTCTTTTATAACAATAATATGAGCATGATAATAAGCATATATTCCAATCAATGGAACAATCATAAGTAAAGCTAAAATATAAGATTTTAAATTTATAAAACTACATATAATGTAAATTAAAACCACTTCAATTAAATACATTACAGACAACCATTGAATTATACCATAAATATTAGCAAGTACCCTTGTTATAAAGCGAGATTTCCTCTCTTCAAATAAAGTAGGTAGTATATGTAGAAGAACTAAAATTAAAGAAATAAAGAGTATAACCCAATCATTTAACCCGCCAAACAATAAAAATGTATACTTTATAAGGAAAAAATAAAAAATTCCTAAAAAAGGAGCCGTTCCAATAATCCTACGTGTTCTATGACTCATAATTTACCCATAAAAAATAATATTTAATAAATATATTCTAATATTAATCTTATGTTTATAATAAATTTTTTTTATAAGTATCTAAATAAACAAAATTTTAAAATAAAAATAATAAAATTTTAGATGAATTGAAATTTTAAAATTTGATAAAAAGTATAAAAATATTATAAATAATTTTATAAATAAGTAAAAATAAATATTTAAAAGATTAATTTTAAAAAGGTTGAATAAAAATAAAAAGATTTTTACTTAAATTCTAATTTAAATACTAACTTCAGTATTTAAATAATATTTAATAGATTAATAATAATTTAAAAAATTAATTTAATAAAATAAAATAATATTTTAATATAAATTAAAATTTATTTAAATCTGATTTTAAAAAAAATACTTTTTGTGATTAAAATGACTGTTGAAAAAAACAACACAACAGATGAAAAATTAACTGTTCCTGTGCAAAAATATAAAAAAAGTCAAAAATTACCACCTGAAGGGTTTGAAAGTACTAACGACTTTTTTAATTATACTTTTGAAAATAAAAATCTTATTTGGATGGGACAAAATACAAATCACCTACATGATGAGGATGATATTAATAATGCAATGATTAAATCCATTAAAAATAAAGAATACTGTAAATATCCTGCACCTGAAGGATTTCCAGAATTACAAGAATTAATTTTAAAAGATTTAGACCTTGAAGATATGTCAGTTTACATATCTGCAGGTGCAACCGAATCATTACATTTATGTATGCATAGCATATTAGAAGAAAAGGATAATGTAATTACCTGTGATCCTGGTTATTTAATTATTGGATCTTTTGCAGAAAGATTTGCTCATAACGTTAAATATATACCAATTTACAATAATGATTGTAATTACAAATTAACACCTAAATTAGTAAGAGAAAATCTTGATGAAAATACAAAAATTATTGTTTTAATAGACCCCTTAAATCCTCTTGGTACTTCATATACCGAAGAAGAGATTAAGGAATTTGCAGAAATTGCAATTGAAAATAATATTTATTTGATTCATGATATAACATATAAAGATTTTGCAAGAGAACATTTCCTTGTAGCTAAATATGCTCCAAAACATACACTAACCATCTTTAGTTTTTCAAAAATATATGGTATGGCGGGAGTTAGAATAGGTGCTGTAATTGGTGTAGAACCTCTTATTTCAAGTATGAAAAATGTTGTTGTAAATGATTTAGGAGTAAATATTATTGCCCAAGAGGGCGCTATAGCAGCATTAAAATCAAAAAGAGAATGGATAGGCCATGTTAAAAATACAACCTTTGAAAATCAAAAAATAATTAAAAAAATGATTGACAATGTTGATGGAGTATTTTTACCAGTATATCCTTCTGATGCCAATATGATGGTAATTGATTTAACAGGTACTGGAATAAAAGCTAAAGACATGTCTAATTATCTTCTTAAAAAAGACATTTTTACAAGGGAAGGAAATTATACCAGTAAATTATATGGAGATAATTATTTACGTATAAGTTTTTCTATACCTACAGAAGAAATTAAAGTCTTTTGTGATGAATTCCCTAAAGCTGTTGAAGCACTAAGGAAAAAATAATATTTTTTTCTATTATCTTTACTTTAAAATAATTTTTACTTTTAAGGCTAAAAACTATTTCTACTTTTTTTATCGATTTTAAATTAAACGAAGTTAATTTAAATTATAAAACTCTTATTTTTAATTATAAAAATACCATTATTTCTTTATATCTTTTCAATTTCAACCCTAATTCAAATATAATTTAATGAATTTAAAAAAATTCTAATTAAGAAATTTTGATTTTATAAAATTTAAAAACTATACGAATATATGTAGCATATATGTGATGTGATGTGATGTATGTGTATGAATTAAATAATATCTAATATAATATAAGTAATATTATAATAAATTAAAATAACAATTAATTAAATATAATAAAAATTAAAAACATATCATTTAATAATACCTAGATTGTAAATTTATGTAGGTAAAAGTATATGGGAATATTAGAAAACTATAATTTAGAAAAAAATGAAAAAACTAAATCATATTACTTGAAAAATATATACTATATAAAGAATTATTTACTTAACAATCCTACTATTTTAAAAGGAGAAGGAAAAATGTTTGGGGCACTAAAAATAAATGATGAATCTGAAGTAAAAAATCCGACAGAGTTTAAAAATGAAATTAATGATGATATAATTTATGAATTTGAAAAACTTGCAAAATCATTAGGATTTACAGGAATAGGTTATGGTAGAATTCACTTTAAAGATAAGGATAAATTTCCCCAAAATTCAAACAGCATAATTCTACTTAGATGTAATATGAATCCCTCCTTATTACATCTTAAAAGTGAATATTATGAAAAAGAAGGATTAGATAAAAAATTTAAAAATATTGTAACAAATGTTTTTCGATTGTGTGACTTTTTAAGGTCAAATGGATTTAATAGTGAAGTTATAGATTCAATAGAACTTGAAGAGGAGATTAAAAAATCTGCAGAAAACTCCAAATGTGGAAAAATAGGAAGAAACAAAGCAGTGATATTTAAGGAAGGTCCTGCTTCAAAGATTTTTGCAATTACAACATCAATTAATAACTTTAAAGAAGAAAAACTTGATGAATATAAATGGATATTTGAATATTGTCTCAGTTGTGGTAAATGTAATATTCATTGCCCCGAAAAGGCCTTTGATTTTAAAGGAAATTTAATAGAAGATAAATGTATTGGACGAGAAGAAGCTTGTAGAATATGTATTGAAAAATGTCCATTTTACCAAAAGGATTATGAGAGTATTAAATCTAAATATGACTTGAAAATAGAAAAAACTAGTCGTAGATCAATATTTTAAATAAATATTGTGCATATAAAAGAAAATAGTAAATAAAAAATAAAGATAATATAATATAACCAATAAAATCCAAATTAAAATATAATTATCAAATTATTAAAAATAATAATAATAAAATAATGGAAAATAAAAGGATATTGCTTAAAATTAATCCTTTAAGTAATAATATTCTCCTACTTGTTTTTGTTCACGATCAAGGAAACTGTCATATTTATTAACCCGTGGACGTTTAGTTTCTTTATCACGTCTAAAGGTAACATTTAAATCAGCTAAGAACTCATTCATAGAAGTTCTTAAATCAGTAGGTGCTGAAGCATAACCTTCAATACCAGGTGAACCTTTAAAGACCATAGCCCTATCTGAAATATAATCAATAAATACAATATCGTGATCTACAATTAAACTAGCAGCATTTCTACTTTCAACAATTTTTCTAATAGCTTTAGCTGCTATTAACCTTTGTTCAACATCTAAAAATGCAGTAGGTTCATCAAAAAGATATAATTCAGCATCTTGTGCTAAAGTAGTAGCAATAGCTAATCTTTGAAGTTCACCACCACTTAAAGACTGAACATCTTTATCAAGCAAATCATTCAATTGTAATGGATTTCCTATTTCACTTTCAAATATATTGCTGCCAAAGTTAGGAGCATGCATATACAAATAATCCTGAACCTTACCTTCAAAGTCAGTTACAATATATTGAGGTTTATATGCAATTTCAACTTCACTATCAACCTCTCCACTAGTAGGCTTAACTTCTCCTGCAAGCATCTTAGCAAAAGTAGTTTTACCAATACCATTTGAACCAAAAGCCGTAACAATCTCATCTTTATATATTTTACCTTCACTTGCTTCAATTTTAAATCCATCATAATCTTTTAAGATTGTTTCATAATCACTTAAAACCTCACCTTCATCTTCTGGAGTAGGTGGGCGAATAGTAAATTCAATTGGATTTCTTCTCATTCTAACATTTTCTTCTTTTAAGAATCCATTAATATATGCATTAATACCAACACGAACTCCTTTCATTCCACTTACAACACCATATGCTCCAGGTTTACCATACAAAATATGTATATTATCACTTAAAGCATCTAAAGTTGCTAAGTCATGTTCAATTACAAGTACAGATTTACCTTCTTCGGCAAGGGAACGGATAACTTTCACTGCATTTAATCTTTGCCTTACATCTAACCAACTGGTAGGTTCATCAAAATAATAAAAATCTCCTTCACGTAAAATAGATGCAGCAATAGCTACTCTTTGAAGCTCACCACCACTTAATTTATTCATTTGCCTATCCATTACAGTTTCAAGATTTAAATTACTTACAACATAGTCAAGTTTATCTCTCTCATCAACATTTGAAAGTAAATCATTCACATTACCTTTAACTATCTTTGGTAAAACATCTACTGCTTGAGGCTTATGAATAACTTTTATATTTCCTTCAGATAATTTTTTAAAGTAAGATTGTAATTGTGACCCTCGATAGTAATCAATAACTTTATCCCAACTTGACTCTGACTCATAATCCCCTAAATTTGGTATGAGTTCTGAGGATAAGATTCTCATAATCGTAGATTTACCAATACCATTCTGACCAAGTAAACCAACAACAGTCCCTTCTTTTAAGGTAGGTAAGTAGAATAATTCAAACATATTTTGCCCATATCTGTGAATAGGATCTTCTAATGCTTCAGGTAAATTAATTACAGAAATTGCACCGAATGGGCATCTGTTTGTACAGATCCCGCAACCTTCACATAATTCTTCAGATATAAGAGGTTTTTTACTATCTTCATCAATAACTATTGTATCCTCTTCCATCCTAACTCCAGGACAATATTCAATACATACATAGTTACATTTTTTAGGTTGACACTTATCCTTATCTAAAATAGAAATACGACTCATATTATCTCCTTTAATTAAAAGAATAAATTAATAATTATTAATTAAAACACATATTTTATAAATTAATCATATATTAATAAATATTAACTAAATCAAAAATTATAATAATATTAAACTTTTAACTAGATTAAATCAGAAAAATAAAATTAAAAGTTTATAAAAATAAATTTAATATAATACTATTAGTTTATAAATCATCATATAAAAAATTTATAAATAAATTACATCCAAATCAAAAATTAATACAATGATTATCAAATTATTTTAAAAAAATAAATAAAGAATGATATAAATGAAACAAGTAATAATAGTTAGAACTGATTTAAAAATGAAAAAGGGAAAAATTGCTGCACAATGCTGTCATGGAGCAATTGGAGCATATAAAAAATCGGATAAAGAAAAGATAAGAAAATGGGAAAATGAATCCTGTGCAAAAATTGTTCTAAAAGTGGATAATCTGGAAGATTTACTTGAACTTAAAGAAATTGCTAAAAGGAACAATATAGCTAATTGTTTAGTAACCGATGCTGGAAGAACACAAATTCCTGAATCTACAATAACCTGTTTAGGACTTGGGCCTGATGAAGATGAAGTACTCGACAAGATCACCAGTACTTTAAAATTATTATAAATGTTAAAAGGTGATAATATTATTGAATGGGTTGTAAAAATTGGAGGTAGTCTTTTTCCAACAGATGCAATAAAAGTTGCAGAAAAATTAAAAGGAACTTCATCTCTTATAGTTACAGGAGGTGGAGAATTTGCAAACCTTATTCGAAAATATGATAATAATAAAAACTTTTCAGATGAGATATGTGATGAAACTGCAATAGAATGTATGACAATCATGTCCAAATTACTAAATGATAAAATAAAACATACTGAAATTGCATATTCTATTGAAGATGCTTTAAAAATATCATATAATAGAAAGGTACCTATTTTAATCTGCAGTAAAATTTTAAAAGAAAATCATCCATTTAAACAATCTTGGGAAGTGACCTCAGATTCAATATCTGCATATATTGCAAAACTTCTAAATGCAAACCTTTTAATAGTTACAAATGTAAATGGTATATATACCCGAAAACCTAAAACGAAAGGTTCAAAATTTATTAGTGAAATTGATGCTAAAAAACTACTTACTTTTGAAGAATCATCAATTGACTTAATGCTTCCTTCGTTACTTATTAAGTTCGGGACTGATTGTTTTATTGTAAATGGGAAATATCCTGAAAGGATATACCAAATCATTACTGGTGAATACCGTAATACTTACAATTTTAAATATACATACATAAAAGGTGTTTAAATGGAAAAAGTTTTATGCGAATCTTGTAAACAAGAAATTCCGCTTACTGAACCATATGTACAATTTAAATGTCCAGTTTGTGGTAAAGTAATTGCTAGATGTGAGAAATGTCGTACCTTTGGTCACACTTATACATGCGATTGTGGTTTTGAAGGACCATAAATAAAATTAAAGAGGAGATATAATGGGAGATGTTTTAGCAACTTTAAAAGTCATGCCAGAAAGTCCGGAAGTAGATTTAGAAGCATTAAAAGGAGCAATTGAAAGTGCTATACCAGAAAATGCAAAATTACATGGAATCGATGAAGAGCCTATTGCTTTTGGATTAGTTGCATTAAACGTTAAATTTATAGTCGATGATGGTGAAGGTGGAACTGAACCTACTGAAGAAGCTATCAGAGCACTTGATAATGTTAACAGTGCAGAAATCACCGATATTGGTAGATTAATCGAATAGACACAATTAAATAAATTCCATATTGGAATTTATTAACTTTTTTTAATTTTTTCAATAATCATAACAATACTTTTTTAAAACTAAATAGTGTAAAGGTTTTAAAATCTAAAAAAATAGCTACTTCTTTTAAAAAAAATAGTATAAAGGTATTAAAATCTAAAAAAAATAACTACTTCTTTTCAAAATATATTTATAATAATTAATTAAGCCATTTTTAAATTCTTATATCTTATTAAATATATTAAAACTGAAATTAGACATAATATTGTACCTACTATACATGCCCATCTTGAAGAGAGAATTAAAAGACCATAATATTTTGGAATAATCTCTACATTACCCATAATCATTGCATATATAATTGTAAGCATTGCAAGACTTAATGTCTGACAACACGAACTATAGTAACAGATATAGATACTGTTGGACTGTCTTTAGAATCAAGAGAACCCATCATAATATTAGTATTTGGAGAAACAAATATTCAAAACCAAGACAAAAGAAATATAATATTATCTATTAAAAATGATTTTTTTTAAACCAAATTTACCAGATAAACTTCCAGTAGGTACCGCAAAAACCACAACAGAAATTAAAAAAGAATTTACAAGCCAATTTTGCATAACATTATCTAATGCAAATTCCTGAGCAAATGTAGGAAGTGCTACTGATAGACCCACAGAAATATATGCTACAATAAATGAAGCTATAGTTGTAATTATAATTATATTATTAGATTTTGCATTAAATCACAAGATTGGGCTTTAACTTTGAAATGAGTAAATAATTAAATAAGTACTTAAACCATTAGAGGAATTTATTAATTTAAGTTAATATAAATTAACCTAAATTTAAATATCCTATAAGTAGAGCAAGGAATATAAATATCAAAATTGACGGATTGGTGAAGAAGAACTTTAAACCCTCAAATTTAGACACTATTACTTCACCATCTCTAAGTTTAACTTTAAATACAAAATATAATGCGAATAAACCCGCAAGTACAGCAATAATTAAATCACATATATTAAAATAATTTATAAGTGTTGGATCTGAACCGATTAAATTAGGAAGAACAAGTCCTAAAAAATTAGCAATTTGGTGAAGAGTAATTACATAAATAATATTATTTGTTCTAAGATAAACAAAAGCCAAAATTACACCAAAAAAGAATACTCCTAAAAATTGATAATAATTCATATGATATAGAGCAAACAATAATGATGAAGCCAATATTGCAAATAATTCTCCATATCTTGCAATTCTACTTATTAAAAATTTTCTAAAAAACAATTCTTCGAATATAGGCCCTAATATTGCAGCATATAAAAATGTTGCAATTATATTAGATGAATCAAATGACTGTAAAGGATTAGTTAAATTAGGAATAAAAAAACTACTAATAATATTAGTAAGCAAATATCCTAACATCATCAAACCATAACCTAAAATTAAATAAAATAGATATTGAGGAATATTTAACTTTCTATCATGTAATGATTCGCTTTCCGGAACTTCTTTAACAATATGGTATAAAACAAATCCTCCAAAAGAAAATGCTAAAAGATTATACACTAATATTAAATGCATATCTTCTGTGTGAGATAATATAATTAAAATGGTAGGGATAAAGAACATGAGCATAATCAAAAGACAGTACCCTAACCCTAATTTTGATAAAATTTTCTTTTCTGAATCCTTTTCAAAAGGCAAACTATGATTTTGAGAATCATCGTAATCGTTATTTAATAAAAAATCCAAAAAATGCACCTCCTAGAAACTCATAAAAAATAGTTTAAATATATTTTATATTCGCAATATATAAACTTTAAGTTATTTTTAAAAAATAATGTATTTAACTTAATAATCTATTTAAAAAAATAAGTAAAATTTTATTTTAAAAAAATATTATTATAAAAATAAAAAATTAATTAAAATAATTTACATCTTTATGACAGGTAATTGAACCTCTGTAAGTTTTTCATTATTATTTTCAAGAAATCCATTTATAAAAACTTCCTTAGGAGAACCAATAATATCATAATTATTTTCATCTGCATATTTAGCAATAGCCCTATAAGTATTTATAATATTGTCCCGTTTACCTTCATGAACAGCAGATAAAACCTTGTGTTCAATCATAACTGCAGTATTTACCAAATCATCACCTGTCATTAACTCACTAGTAGGCATCCCTACATCATATAAGAGTTCAGAATCTCCAATATCTTCAGGAAGCTTATAAAATATCATGAAAGGATTACCTGCAACTTCACCCTCTCCAGATTCAATCCATCCAGAAAGTTTTGCAAATAATATTTTTGCCGCCTCAAGAGATCCTTTATTACTGATAACTGCAATATTTAAATCTTCAATAGTTTTTTCTTTAATTTTCATAATAACAACCATTATTAATATTTTTGAATATTCTTTAAATTTAATAAACATTATTTTTTTGTTTTAAACATTAAGTTAAAAGATTAATAAATTTAATTATAATAAGATATTTAATTTTTCTAGTTAAATAATCTTACTTCAACAATTTCTCCTTCATCAACTATTTCAACATTTTTACCTACATTAACATAACCATCTGCACGAGCAAGGGAAAATATTGCACCTGAATCTTTAAATATAGGTTCTGCTTTACCATCATTAAAACTGATTAACTGATATTGTTCTCTTCCAATTGGAGAATGTATCCTTTTGGTAAGCTTAGCTTTAACTGTCTTTAGACGTTCTTCTTTTAAACCTACCAATTCCATTAAGAGTGGTGCAAAAAATACATAAAAAATAATTATAGCAGATACTGGATTTCCTGGGAGACCTATAACAATTTTATTATTAACAATTCCAAAAATAGTTGGCTTTCCGGGTTGAACTGCAATACCATGAAGTTTCACCTCACCAATTTCATCTAAGACATGCTTTAAAACATCACCCACACCTGCAGAAGTTCCTCCAGAACATATTAAGATATCATGATTCTTAAGAGAATTTAAAATATTTGATTTTAAATTATCATAGTCATCACGTACTATACCATCATTTACACCAATTGCACCACAAGAGACAATTGCATTTTTAATCATAGTACTGTTAACATCATAAATTTTTGATGGTTTTAATTCTTTATCTTTAAGGTCTGTTAATTCATTACCTGTTGATATAACAGCACATGTTGGTTTTTTATAAACTTTTACAGTATGAAAACCCTGAGCTGCTAAAACACCAATTTTATCAGCAGTTAAAACTACACCTTTTTTTAAAAGTAAGGTGTCTTTTTTTACATCACTACCCGATACTGCAACATCTTGAGTAGGTGTAACACTATCATATAATTCAACATTATCCTGGTCTTTTTGAGTATATTCAACCATAATTACAGCATCTGCACCTTCCGGCAATGGAGCTCCAGTGCTGATTTCAACACATGTACCTAACTCCACAGTTTTATCAGAATGATCTCCAGCTTCAAGAGAATCAATGATTTTAACAGATTTTGGATTTTCCTCAGATGCAGAAAAACTATCCTCTGATTTAATTGCAAAACCATCTTTTAAAGCCCTATTAAACGGAGGAAAATCTATAACACTATAAATATCCTCAAAAACCACTCTCCCATAACTATCTTCAAGAGGAATTTCCTCCCATTTACAGGCATAATACTTATAAAAATTAGAGGAAATCAAATCCTTAGCTATTAGAGGATCTTTTATATCTAAAAATTGAGTACCCATTAAAACACCTCAAAAATCTATGAAAAATATTTATTTGTTAGAAAATTTATTTGAAAACTAATTTAAGTTTGATTAGAAAATCAAGTAAAATAATTCATATATTTATAAATTTGAAAAATTACAATAAATTGTATACAATAAGAATATTTAAAAAAAATTACTAATAAAGCTTTATATAATTTTTGAAAATGCCACATAGATTTCTAAAAGACGAATATTAAAAAAAATAAAATTAGTAGGATTTCTAAATAAGCGTGAAAATTATATTAAACTGGATTTTAGATTTTTAATATATTGTTCCATTATTTTTCTCATAATCTTCAAATGCCTTTATTGTTTCATCAGGGTTCATATTTTCCAAATCAATAATATTTTTATCAGGATTTTCAAAAAAATCATATATTACTTTATCTCTAAAACCTATTTTATCTGCATCCTCATGAGTATTGCCATAATAAACTTTCTTAATGTTAGCCCATATTATAAGTGATAAACACATTGGGCAGGGATAACTTGAGGTATATAATTCACATCCACTTAAATCATATGAATTAATAGTTTTACATGCATCCCTAATAGCCATAACTTCTGCATGTGCAGAAGGGTCATTGTTTATAATTACATGATTAGAACCTTTACCAATGATTTTACCTCCTTTAACTACACATGCACCAAAAGGTCCTCCATTCTCATAATTATTCTCAGATAAATCTTTAGCTACTTTCATAAATTTATTCATAATCTCACCATATCATCTTAAATAAGTATTTTTATATTATTTTATTTTTTATTTAGTTCATATAGGGTAAAAATAAATGTATATTGAAATAAAATAAATCAACTTAAAAAAAATCTGTGTTTTAAGGATATATAATATTTTTTATTATTTCTATTTTAAAATTACCACAGGAGTTTTTGAAAGATGCAGAATTTATAATAATAACTTATATAATATAAAATATAAATAAATTAATATCTTATATTCATACACAGTTTTAATAAAGATAATAAATATAATGGAAATTGTTTTTATAGGGAGGAAAATACTTGGCTAATAAAAAAAATAATAACAATAATAACCAGCAAGAACAAACTTACCGTAGAGTAAGAACCCCACGTAAAGGAGAAATTGCTGGAGTTGTTGAACAAATTATGGGACATGGAAAACTCAAAGTTAGATGTTCTGATGGTAACATCAGAATGACCCGTATTCCTGGGAAAATGAAAAAACGAATTTGGATTCGTGAAGGGGACGTAATATTAGTAAAACCATGGGATTTCCAAAGTGATGAAAAAGCTGATGTAATTTGGAGATATACCAAAACTGAATCTAACTGGCTTGAAAGAAAAGGATATTTAAATATGTAAATATATACTCCTTTAATTCATTTAAAATACGAATAATTGAAATAAATAAGTAATGAATAATTATATTAAAATTTTACTTATTTATTTTAAAACTTATAATAACTTTTTTTACTTGAAAACTACCTATAATAAATACTATTTTTGTGATAAAATGAACGACAAAATAGCAAAAGCTGATGCTGAAGTTCAAAAAATCATCTCCCAAAAAAGAATAAAAGGAGATGATGATAGAAAAGTAGGTAGTGAAATATTTGATAAAAGCACCCTTGAAACACTATATAAATTAGCAAATAAAAACTATTTAGATATTTTAAATGGTGAAATAAGTACTGGAAAAGAAGCTAATGTGCTAAAGTGCCTTAAAGATAATGACTATTTTGCTGTAAAAATTTATAGAATAGCAACCTCTGATTTTAAAAAAATGAATTTATATATAGATGGAGATCCACGATTCAATATAAGACATAATAATAAAAGGCAATTAATCACAGCATGGGTTTTAAAAGAATATAAAAATCTTGAAAGATTATCAAATGCAAATGTTAATGTTCCAAAACCTATAACTGCATTAAATAATGTTTTAATGTTAGAGTTTATTGGGGATAAAAATGGAATTCCTGCAAAAACTGTAAAATATCAAAAACCAAATGATATTGAGAAGTTTATTGAAAAATTACTTGATGAAACCTATAAACTCATTCATGATGCAAAACTGGTTCACGGAGATTTATCTGTATATAATGTAATGAACTTTAATGAAGAACCAGTAATTATTGATGTTTCACAGTCTGTAATATCAGATCATCCACTAGCAAAACAATTACTTGAAAGAGATATTGAAAATCTATATAATGATTTTAAAAAGCTAGGATCAAAAATAAGTCTTAGTGAAATTGAAAGTCATATTGGAGTAGAAGATGGTAAGATATTATCACTTAAACAATGAGGGTTTTTAAATATAATATTTATTTTAAAATATATAATATATCATTAAATTCATATAATTTTAGAAAGTTAATATTACTTTTAAAAAAGGTTTAGGGGCCTGAATTTTTTAGTTCTCAGATAATTGTTGTATTGCTGTTTTTGAGTTAAAACCTTGTGATATGATTAAGGCTCCTAAAAATACATTCA
>NZ_CAJOKH010000030.1 GCF_905235195.1 uncultured Methanobrevibacter sp.
TATATTTTATGAAAATTTTTCGCAAAAAGCAAAAAATCAAAAATTTTAACCTAAAAAATCACAAAAACAAAATTACCAACTAACAAATTGACAAATACTAAAAAAGAATACATAAAAACCATTTAATGAACTGATATAAAGTTAAAAAAAATACTATATAATAATATTAAATAATAATTATAAATTAAATTAATAATACTTATTTTAAATTTTTTACTACTAAACAAAATATAAAAAATAATTAAATTACTATAAAAAATAAAATGAAAAAGATATTATAGTACAGATTGTATAAAAATAAGAAAAAAAATTATGATTTGTAAAAAATAATAAATATAATTATAAAATTTTAAAATGAATAAGCATTATTAAACTATAGAATTGACATTATAATAGGCAATGTTATAAGGCTTATCATCATATCAAAAAAAATACAATCTGAGGTTAAATGAAAATCTAAATCATAATTAACTGCAAGAGCTAATGTTAACATAGCAGGAGGCATTGCTGATTCAATAATAGAAATTTGACCATCAAAACTATTTAAATTTAAAAAGTTCAATAGAACTAAAGCAATTATTGGAGCAATAATCAGTTTAATAAAAGATGTAAATAAAACTGCATCTACATTATTTCTAATTCCTTTAAATTCGATAGATAAACCTAATGAAAGCATGATAAGTGGAATAGTTAAACTTTTAAGATAATTTAAACTGTTTAAAATAGTATAATCTAATGGGACATTTAAATAATTAAATAAAAGACCTAAAATAACAGCCCATAAAATTGGAAAAGATAAAATTTTTTTAAGTAAATCTTTAAATTCCCCATTAAATCTTAAAATAAATATAATATTAAATATTATAAAAAGTAAGCTAGTACCAACATCATAAAATATAGCTCTTATAAGGCCATTATTACCAAATACGCCTAAAATTAAAGGGAAACCAAAAAATCCAGTGTTAGCCATAGTTGAAACTAATACCATACTCCATTTTTTATTTTTGTCAATTTTTAAAAAACTAAGTAATAAAAAAACAATTAAAGCACAAATTAGAGCAACAAAAACATTAACAAATGGTAAAAAACCTATTTTTGAAAGAAGTGTAAAATCAGTAGTATATAGTGAATAAAAAACTAAAGAAGGCATAGCTATATGGATAACTATTTTATTTAAAACCCCTACATCATTTGCTTTTAAAAGATTAATTCTTTTAGAAAAATAACCTAGAAAAATAATAATTAATATTACAATAAAAGTAAAAATTAGTGTCATTTAATCACTTAATAAGATATAGATTTTATTTTATATATATTTTAAAAGTGATCAAATTAAAAAAAAATAGGAAAATTTAAAAAAATTTAATCAATTACACCTTCATTGGTGATTTTATATACACATTCACCTTCAGGTAAATGAGGACTATCAACAAGTCGTGCAATTCTTTTACCAGCTAAACCTTTCTTAAGCCAGATTCTATAAGTAGATGCATGTCCTAAAACATGTCCTCCAGTAGCTTTAGTTGGACTACCAAAGAAAGCATCAGGTCTTGCTTGTACTTGGTTAGTAATGAATATAGCTAAATTATATGTATTTGCTAACTGTTGAAGTACATGTAAATGTTGATTAAGTTTTTGTTGTCTTACAGCTAGTGCTTCTCTTCCAACATATTCAGCTCTAAAGTGAGCCATCAAAGAATCAACAATGACAAGTTTAATATTTGAACCACTTTGAATAAGTTCATTTATTTTTTCAGCCATTAACAATTGGTGAGAAGAGTTAAATGCTCTTGCAATATGGATTTTTTGTAAAACCTCTTCATGATCTAGGCCAAATCTATCAGAAATTTGTTCTATACGTTCAGGTCTAAAAGTATTTTCAGTATCAATATATACACATTCAGCATCTAAGCCTCCTTGTTCAAGAGGTAATTGAACTGTAACAGCAAGTTCATGTGAAATTTGACTTTTACCAGAACCAAATTCTCCAAATACTTCAGTAATAGCCTGAGTTTCAATACCACCACCAATTAATTCATCAAAAGCATTACTTCCAACAGTAATCCTACCAATATCTTTACGTCTTTCTGCTACATCAAAAGCAGTTTCGAAATCAATTTTTTCTGATTTACGTGCTGCTTCAATAACCTTTTCAGCTACACCTTCACCAATTTCAGCTTTAACAGCTAATTCTTTAGCAGTAGCTGTTGCTAATCGCATCATATCAGCAAAACCAGCATCTCTTAATTTTTCAGCAGTTTTTTCACCTACATTAGGCAAGTCTTCTAATTCTACCATTATAATCCCTCACATACTATTTTATATTTTTACATATTGATTTTAGTTTAAATTTAATATGATTTTGAAAAAATTTGATTAGGTCTTAACCTAAGTGATTCATCAAAATCGTTATAGTTAACATCAGCAATTACTTCAATAGATTGACCTTCTAAATCTTCAATTTTACCTTCTAAAGGACTTATATCTCCAGTATCAGTTATAATTTTAATAATTTCACTTTCTTTCATTTCTAATAAATCTTCTACTAATGAACCAAAGAAAGTAATTTGAATCTCTCCAGTATCATCTTCAATATGAGCTGGAAGCATTAAAGTGTATTTAGGATTTTCTATTTCTTCACCACAATACTGACAGTAAAAACCTTCTTCATCTTTATCTAATTTACTATTACAATTAGGACATTTAGAAAGTAAAACATTATTACTATTTAAATTAGATAAACGACCAGATATTCTAATATTAACATCATCATCTTCAATCTCATCTATAGTTTTTTGAACATATATAGAATCTTGTATTTCTTCAAATGAAGGTAAAGATTTAATATCACTATCGTTTGGTTTTGATATATTAGAACTACTGTTTATGCTTAACTCATAAGAATCTCCATTATAATTGACACGTGGATTAATAATTTTAACAGCATCTCCAACATTTAATTCTTTGTTAGGATCTGGATTCCAAATAGCAAGTCTAATAGAAGCAGTATTATCTGCAATATCTATATTTTGAACAGAACCAGATGAACCATCTGCTCTTTCAAATGTATTAATTGGTCTTATACTTAAAATTCTAGCAATAATTTTAAGATTTGTATCCTCTTCGTCTAACTCATCAATGTTCTTTTTATTATAAATTAATTGTTCTAATGTTTCAATTGAAGAAACATATTTAGATTTTTCTTCATCTAATTCAATAATTCGTGATGTTTTTCCAATATTTAATTGTACATCATACATTCCAAGTCTAGTTCTAGCATTTTCTATTAAATATGCTTTACCTACTTCTAAATCAGTTTTTGTAGCTTTTTCATCCCAAAGTGATAATTGGATTAAACCTGTTTCATCAGCAAAATCAACTGACTTAACTGTTCCAAGTGTTCCATCATCTCTTTGGAATTCTCTTTTATCCCCAATACTTAAAATACGACCATAAACATCTACTTCTTCACCTTCTTCATCAGCATCCTGAACTTGTTCTATTTTAATAGGTCCAATATTCATTTTATATTCTTCTAACTTAGCAATTAATTCTTCAGGTTCAGTAGGATTTATTGTAAAACTTGTATTCCAATTAGTATTTACCCTATAACCAGTTGTTGCATAGTCATCATATTCAATATTACCACCAATAACTTTTAGAATATCACCTTTTTCTATATCTAAGTTAAGAGCATTGTTATTCCACAGAGTTACTCTAATAGAACCAGTATCATCTAAAATTTCAATAGATCTAACATAACCTTCAGTATTATCTTGACGATTAAAAGTAAGGACATCTTGTATTTTACTTACTACACCAATTAAAGAAACATCTGAGATTTCTTCTGCATCTCCAATTTTTAAGAGGTTTTCTTTTATTTCTGGTACTTCAAAATCACCTTTTTCAATTTTACTGTTTTGATGTACAAGACCAATCGTATCATTTTGATCTGCTCTTACAGATGCATTTAAAATTTTTACAGCATCACCCACATCAAAATCATTAAGTAAATCTACGTCCTTATTCCATAAAGTATAATCAATTTTTCCTGATTGATCTTGTATTGTTAAATGTGAAACTTTACCATCATCTTGACCTTCACGTTGGAAAGTATTAATAGAACCTTTTCTATAAATCCTTCCAATAATATTTACAGAATTATCATTAAGGGAAATATCTGCAATATCTTTAATATTTTCATTGTATTGTGGAAAATCAGGATAATCACTAGAAGGCATAACTTTCACCTCAGAACGAGGTGACAATTGTAGTTCTTCATTTTTTGTGTAATTATTTTGAACAACTCTAATACCCGTAATTTGAATTATATCTCCTTCTTCAAAAGTATTTAAATATTTATTAATATTCTCTGTCCAAAATAGTGTTTTTAATTCTTTAGTATCATCAGCTAAGATTAGATTACAAAGTTTTCCAGGTACACCTTTACGAGTGGTGAAAGTTTTTGGGTTTGCAATAGACATTACTCTACCAACTACAGTGATTTTTTCTTGGCCAGCTTCCAAATCTTCTAATTTTAATGATTTAGTGGAAGTTGGAGTATCATTTTCTTCCTCAGTTAGATAATGCCCTGTAATCATACGTGCAATATCAATATCACCCATAAAACTATGGTCTTCATAATTTTTCTTTAATTCATCAAACTTATTTAAAAATTCTTCTTCAGAAATATGATCTTTAATTTTTTCATATTCTTCTCTTATTTCTTCGTCCATACCAGACCCTCACAAAAATTATATTATACTTTCAATTTTTATATATAAATGACATACCCTAGAGCATTTGAAAAGTAATATATAAATAAAAACCCTACATATTTTAAAAAAAATTTAGTATATAAATAATAATTATATAAGTAAAAATTTTTTACTAAAATTATTAAAATATTCTAAATATTTTTATAAATTTATGATATATTAAAACTTACTAATAATATAATATAAAAAATTAAAATATTAAAAGAGTCTAACTTTAAGGTAAATCATTTGTTAAATAATTATTTTTGATTTAATATATATTTTATATATTTATTGTTAAAAAATAACATTATTAATTAATTTTATTAAAAATTCAAAATAACTAAGGTAAATAAAATAAATTTAGAAAATATAAATTATTTATATATTAAAAACTATTCTGTAATTAAAAATATATCATAAACTTTGTTCCTGAAATCAATTCATAAAGGTTTCTATAGTTAGTTTTTGATATCAATATATGCTAAAATACTATTTTAAAAATGAATAATTTTTTATAGGTTTAAACAAACTAAAGTTTTAGAATTATCCCATTAATCCATAATTTTAAATATATCATCAAAAAATATAAATTAGTTTTAATATCTAAATATTTTCAATTTGTAAATAAATAAATTAAATATATTATTATTTTAACTATATGAAGGTATTTTTTTATTAAAATCCGTGAATATTAATTTGTATTTTTACAGATTATATTAATATAAATGACAAAATGAAAAAATAGATATTTAGGTAAATTTTAGCAAAGTAAAAAATTTAAATCTTATATCTTATGATAATACATAACTTTTATATCTAGTAATATTAATTGATAAGTGAAAAATAAGTTTAACAAGTGAAGGATGGATTGTAGATTTAGAACCTGGTACATATACAGCAGAGCTTACTCTCACAGAGTATCCTGGAGAATCAACAGCAACTATAAATGTTATTATTTCAAAAGAACCTAGTAATATTACTGCAAGTCCTGTAACAACTACTTATAATATAGATAAATATTTAATTATTACCTTAAAAGATGCAAATGGTAAACCTATAACAAATGAAGAGGTAACAGTAAACCTCGGTAGTTATAAAAAATATAAGACTGATAAAAACGGTCAAGTTAAAATCAATGTTGCGACCCTTACTCGAAAACCTATACTGCAAAAATTACATATGCAGGATCAGATAAGATTGATGGTTCTACTCAATCGGTAAAAGTTACAGTTAAAAAAAAACTATACCAAAAATAATAGCAAAAAACGCAAATTTCAAATCTAAGTGAAAACTAAAAAATATACAGTGACCTTTAAAAACAATAAAAACCAAGCACTCAAAAACACAAAAGTAACATTAAAAGATAATGGTAAAACATACTGCTAAAACTAATAACAATGGCCAAGCAACATTTAAAATAACAAACCTTAATAAAAAGGGCACTTATACTGCAGTTATAACCTGCCCAGCAAACTTAAATTACTAAAATGTAATAAGTGAAAAAGTTAAAATAAGTGTAAAACCATAAAAATTTTATATAAAGAGTTAAAATAACTCTTTATATTTTATTCTATTTTTAAAAATCACTAAAAGTGTAATAAAAAATAATATTCTTTAATAAGCTGAAATTATAATTTATAATGATTTTATTTAATATTTATTTATTCTTCTTGAACTATTTTTTATTTGAGTAGGTTAATACTGGCATCAATATTATTCTTCTTGTAATTATTTTAAATTATTTTTTTTTATTCTAATAAGGTTTTAAAAGAAAAATTGACCTTATTATTTGAATAAGGAAAAGTTAAATTTATTTAAAATTTTTAGAGGTTTGAATTTATCATTTCTCAGTTAATTATTGTATAACTGTTATGAATTAATCCATGTGATATACATATGATAGATTAAACGATATAATAAAAAGGTTTCTATGGATTATTTTAAAATTATCATCAATTATTTTATATAGATAGTATAACACTTGGATATAATAAATAGAAAAAACATCCAATAAAGGCGAAAATTATTACTGCAAACCAATCCAGAAAAATAAAGAAAATATTCAAAACTAAAAAATAGAATTCTAAGATTCTAGATGCAAATCAAAATTGGGCAAAAAACATAAAAAAATAAAATAAAATAAAATAGGCTATAAAATTTTACAAATTCAAAAAAGAATAGAATAATGAAAATTATATTCTTAAAAGATTAATAAGCATTAGGATTATTTTTTAAAATAGTTTTAACCATAATACCAACATCTAAACCGAAATGCCAATTTTCTACATATTCAATATCATACTTAATACGTTTTTTAATTGAAGTGTTTCCACGGCAACCATGTACTTGTGCCCATCCTGTAAGACCTGGTCTAACCTGATGTTTAACCATATATTTTGGAATATCTTTCTTAAATTGATTTACAAAATAAGGTCTTTCTGGTCTTGGACCAACAACACTCATTTCTCCTTTTAAGACATTGAAAAATTGTGGTAATTCATCTATACTGGTTTTTCTAATAAAATTACCAACTCGTGTTTTACGAGGATCATCTTCAGTAGTCCATTCAGATTTTTCTTCATCTGGATCTTGAACCCTCATACTTCTAAATTTATACATATTAAAACTTTTATGCTGATAACCTATTCTTTCTTGTTTAAAAATTATAGGTCCAGGAGAAGATATTTTAATAGCAATAGCAGTTAAAAGCATGATTGGAGAGGTAATAATAATTGCAATAATAGCAACTGTTAAATCCTCAATTTTTTTAATTGTTCTATTAAATGGATCATCAAGTGGTACATAACGAATATTGATAATAGGA
The DNA here is from genome assembly GCF_905235195.1 of uncultured Methanobrevibacter sp. Taxonomy (GTDB): domain Archaea; phylum Methanobacteriota; class Methanobacteria; order Methanobacteriales; family Methanobacteriaceae; genus Methanarmilla. The sequence goes on from NZ_CAJOKH010000030.1 coordinate 7,585, forward strand.
ATATCTTCTATCATATCTACAGAAGGTCTTGCAGGGAAATATTCTGTATAAGCAGGTATAATTTCTGCTTTAATACCGGCTTTTTCACAACTTATAACCAGTTCATTAATATGCTTATAATATTTCAACGGAATAGCAAGAATAACTCTATCAAAATTATGAATTGATAAAATAGTATCTAAATCATGAAAAGAACCAACAATTGGAACACCATCAATTTCTAAACCTACTCTTTCTGGTCTGCCTAAAAATCCATAAATAGAATAACCTAAATAAGGATTTTCTCTAATTTTTTTCTCAAAATTAAAGGCCATTTCATTATCTCCAACAATAAGAATATGTTTCATATTCTTACCTTCCTCACGTATTTTCATAAGTAAAAAACGAACAATAGATCTTTCAAAGATACCAAATACTGTTGCAAAAAATGCCATTAAAAACATTAGAATCCTTGAAAAGTTAGGTTGGTTTATAATAAATAAAACTGCAATCATGACTATAAAAGCAATGATGTTTACTTTAATAATTTGAGAAGCTTCAGAAAATATATTTCTATGTGTTCTAAATGGTTTATACAAACCAAATGAAAAATAAAGTATTAAATATATTGGTAAAATAACTATAATTAAAAATATAAAATATTCTTCTAAGCTTAAATGCCCTCCTAATGGGCCAAAAATAGTAGTATAAAATCTTAAATAAGCAGCAAGTAATAAGGAAATAACAATGATAGAAGTATCAGCCAATACTAAAATAAAATTTAAAAGTCTTTGGTTTTGTCTTATCATAATATCCCTTATTAAATATATGATTATAAGTTATATAAAAAAATTATAATTATTAACTAATAATTTTTAGTATTTAATATTATTAATACTTAATTAATTTATATAAAAAAATAATGGAAACCAATAAAACAAAAAAAAATAACAATGAAAAAATGTGTAAAAATGGATTAGAAGTTAAAGATAATTAAAATTAAAAAATAAAAATAGAATATTTCTAAAGAATAAATTACATAACTAATTAGATTTAAAAATATTTATAAATAATTTTAAAATAAGTAAAATAACTATACCAATATAAACTAGAATATTTACTAAAAAGAAATAATGTTTACTCAGATTTTTACGATAAAATATATACATGGCCCTGTAAAACTCATATATAAGTTTGGATTTTTGTTTTTTACTACTAGAACCTTTAAAATGAGTAATTTTACTTTCCCCATAATATATTATTTTATAGCCTCCCTTTTTAATCCTGAAACATAAATCAATATCCTCACCATACATAAAAAATTCTTCATCTAGAAGTCCTACCTCATTAAGTGCATTTTTATCTATTAGCATAAATGCACCAGTAAGACAATCAATTTCATAAATTCCATTATCATCCATATTATCAAGATTATAATCATTTAATTTAGAATTTTTAACCGGAATATGAAAGAGTCTAAGAAAAGAATTGGTAGGGTTTGGAAAACTACGTTTACATGCCTTATCAAGAGTTCCATCAGGCAAATTAACCTGAACACCTAATGCCCCAATATTATCATGATTTTTAATATAATTTAATGAATTTTCAAGTGTATCTGACTCTACAATTGTATCAGAATTTAAAAGAAGAATATAATCTCCATCTGATTTTCGAATAGCTAAATTATTCCCATAGGCAAATCCTCCATTAATATCTGAGGAAATAAACTTAATATTTTCATAGGTTTTAAATCTATCCATTAGTTTTTCTAAACTTCCATCTAAGGAGTTATTGTCAACTACAAAAATATCATATGAATAAGTACATTCAGAGTTCAATATGGAATTAATTACATTAACAGTCAAGTCATATGTTTTATAATTAACAATAATTATTGATAAATCCATGATTAAACTCCCCATATTTTCTAATTTAGTAAATTAAATAAATAATTAAATAAATTTTTTAATTAATTTATTTAAAGATATTAATTATTTATTATATATTTTATTTTAATTTTGATTATTTTAATTTAATTTAATTTACTTAAATTTACATAAATTTACTTTAAATTATTTTAATATACTCTAATTTATTATTTAATTTATTAATAAAAAAGTATAATTAAAATTTAAGTTATAAATTTAGTTATGTTTTAATCTACTTTTTAAATAATCCAAATGTATTTTTAATAAGTTTCCATTCTATTTTAAAATAATTTTTAAAATGTTTTGATGTGTATTTAGTTTTTTTAATCTTACTACGCGTATTTAATCCTTCTTTAATTCCATCTAAATAAATAGATCCAAAACCTTTCTTTAAAAAGAACAGATATTTAATCAAAAATCCTAAAAATATAAAAGGAAAATTCACTATTTTTTGAGGTATAGGAAAATTTTTATAAATTAACCATACATTGTTCCGGGCTGCAAGAGGTATTTTAAAATCATTATACTGGCTTCCTGAACTTCCACTACCAATATGATATATAATTGCATCTGGACAATAATAATTTTTATATCCATAAATTTGTGCTCTATATCCAATATCTACATCTTCCATATATGCAAAAAATTCACTGTCAAAATAACCAATCTCTTCAATTAATGATTTTCTATATAATGCAGCACCTGCACAGCTAGAGAAAATCTCATAGCTAGTATTATATTTATTAATATCCTGATTATTTCCTATTTTTTTTGTATAGGTCACTAAAGTATAGCTGTCACCTGCATCATCTATAAGATTTCTATTATTGTATTGAACCATTTTTGATGAAACAGAAAATATCAAATCATTTTGATTTATACATTTAATCAAGTTTTCTATTGCGGTCTTTTCAAGTTCAACATCATTGTTAAGTAAAAATACAAATTCTGATTTTGAAGAACGTATTCCTTGATTTACTCCTTCTGCAAAACCTTTATTAGAATTATTTTGAATTAAGTGGATTTTGATTGGATAATTGTCCATTATTTGACTTATATACTCAACACTCCCATCAGATGAAGCATTATCAACAATAACAATCTCTTCAATCAAATTCATATGGGCTTTTAAAGATTTAAAGTATACATCTAAAAATTCAAATCCATTGTAATTTGGTGTTACTATTGAAACTTTCATAAGATCACATCTTAATGATTTAAGACAAATTCTACAATTCTTCTAGATGCTTTACCATCTAAATTATCAAATTGTAAATTTTTAAATTCCTCTAAACGGTCAGTGTTGAAATTTTCATTTTTAATTGTATTGATTAATTCATCTGTAGTTTTAACAATTGTACCTGGAACATCTTTTTTATAGTCTATGTAAAATCCTCTTTCACATTCAAGATAATTATCCAAATCATATGCAAACAATATAATAGGTTTATCTAATATAGTATACTCTACCATTAAAGAAGAGTAATCAGTTATTAAAATATCAGATATTAACATTAACTCTTCGATAGATTCATAATCTGTTAAGTCATAAACATTATTTAGCTTTAAAGCCTCATATATTAGATTATTATCTTGAGTAAATTGATACATTCTAGGATGTAGTCTTAAAAATAAGACATATTCATCTGATAGATTATCAATAAATTTATTTATGTCAAAATATTTAAATATATTATTATATTCTGTAGTTTCCCTAAATGTTGGTGCATATAATATTATTTTTTTATTATTAATACCCGGATATGTTTTTTCGAATTTTGATTTGATTTTTAAAATATTTTCCTTCTTTAGATTTTCTGGAGCAAAATAGTCCAATCTTGCCATTCCTAAGGGATAAATTTTATTATCATCAATTTGAAATGCTTCCATAAAATCTTTCTTATAATTTTTAGATGTGATAAATAAATAATCAGTATTATTAGATGACTTTCGTATAAGATTTATTAAATCCTTACCATCTTTTAAAGTAGTAGAATATCCAAACTTTTTAAATCCTCCTGCACCATGCCAAAGCTGAATAACTTTAGTTTTATCAGATATATTCATATATGCAAGTGGAAAGAAATTATCATTTAAGAAAATATAGTTTGACCTTGCAAGTTTATAGATATTATTAATTGAGATTTTATTTTTAATAATATAATTATAGCTAAATTTAGGGTTTTGTTTTAATTTTTTAAATTCTCTATAGATATAGCGAAAATCATCATTAAATGATTCATTTTTATCAGATACAAATGATATACTATTGTCTTTAACTGGAAAAATCCTAAATAAATTAAAAATAAATCCATATGCCCTGTGTTTTAAAGACATTTTAACTACTACCTAAAAATAATATGATAACTAATATTTTGTAAATATTTAAATAATTGTTTAATGTTTTGAAAATTTAAGTATTTTAAAAAAATTAAAAAAATAAAATTTAAAAGGAATTATTGTTTATATTAGATTACTAAACTTTTATTATAATTGTTTATAAATGATTTATAATAAAAATTTGGTAAACAACTATAAAATTTAATTAATGAAGTTTAATATTTTTTAAATCCTCTTGAGTTCCAGATTTTGCAAATTCAATATATTCATCACAAATCTCATCAACATCCCCATACCTAATGAGATTTCCTTGATCAAGCCAAATAACTTTATTACACATTTTTCTAATTGCCCCCACTGAATGAGTTACCATAATCACTGTAACTCCTTCACCCATTAATTCCTCTAATTTTTCTTTACTTTTTTCTTTGAATTTTACATCCCCAACAGATAATACCTCATCTAAGATTAAGATATCAGGGTTTACAATAGTTGCAACTGAAAAACCTAATTTTGCTTTCATACCTGAAGAATAGTTTTTAATAGGAACTTTAATAAAGTGGCCAAGTTCTGAAAATTCAACAATTTCATCAAATTTCTCTTCTAAAAACTCTTTCTGGTAACCTAATATTGAACCATTTAAAAAGATATTTTCTTCACCTGTATAATTAATATCAAAACCAGCACCAAGTTCTAAAAGTGGTGCTACTCCTCCTTTAACAGTAACTTTACCTTCAGTTGGTTTCATTACTCCAGATAATATCTTAAGTAATGTACTTTTACCAGCACCATTAAAACCTATAACACCTAATCTTTCCCCTTTATGCACTTTAAAAGAAACATGATTTAAAGCTTTGAACTTAGTTTTTTCAGGTAAATCACGTTTAAGGAATCTTATAAAGTATTCCTTAAAATTATCAACTTTCTCTTCAGCTAGCAAAAATTCCATAGAAACATCATCAACTTCAATAATAATCTCATCTGAAACAGGAAAATTTCTTAATAGATTTTCACCAAGTCTAGATTGTTTGGCAGCTGCATCAACAGCCCTAACAGCAGCTCTAATAGCAGATCTAGCATTCCTAGCAGCAGTTAATTTTGCTTTTCTTTTATCTTTTTTATATCTTAGGTTTTCATATCTTTCGGTCATTTTCTTTAAATCTTGATTAATATTTTCAACAGAAGATAAATAATTTAAAGGTAACCATTTAAATTTTAAATCTAAAATTTCTCCATCATTAACATCAATTTTATAAACATAATTATCAGAAAAACTAACAAGTTTACTAGAATTTAATAATATTCTGTCATTGACAGATAGATAATTGAAATCAATGTATACATGAACATCTTCATTATATTTATTTCGAAAATTCGGTCCTTTAATCATAATTTTCAAAGTACCTTTATTAATACACTTAATTTTCAAGGAAAGATCATTTTTTTGACTATTAATACTTAATCCGAATCCCTTTTCTTCACGACCCCAATTTTTAAATACTAATAAATTATCATCAGAGTATTCTAAAAGTTCAATATTGTTCTTATAACCAGCATTTCGTAAATCAATTCTTGCTCTATTAAATTTTAATAGATTTGAATTAATATAATTATTATCCCGATTATTATCCTCTATATAATTTTTAATCCATCCTGAAATTTTAGAATATTCAAAATTAGGATAGTTAGTGTCATCAATAATCTTTACTAAACTAAAGGAAGTAGAAAAATATTTCATTGGGTTACTATAATCCATTTGCTCAACAAATTTATAATAAATAAATGAATTAAATTTATTAATAAATTTATTTTTAAAATCATCAGAATGAAAAACATTAATCAAATAATCAAAAAGTTCTTTGTAATTATGTATTTCAACATTGGTTAAACTATTTGATTTTAATTTAGGTCCACTTATGAATTCATTTTTAACTTTTTCATAAGGAAGAATTTTATTAATTGAATTAACATATTCTTTAATTTTAAAATCAAAATTTTCACCAGCAAAATTAAAATCTAATAATTTAGGACAATATCTTGATAAAATTAGAACAAATAATAATTTTCTATCACTACACTCATCAATTGTTAATTTTAATCTATTAAGTATAGGATCAAAAAATGGAGAAAAGTTAAGTTTATTTGAAAAATATTCTTCAACAGCATCTTTACCATAATGATTTCTAGATATAGTCTCTTTATTGTATCTCCAGGTTATCCATTTTTCATCTTCCTTATAAACCTTTTCAATAGTTTTCAAATCTTTTTCAATGAGGTTTTTAGAAGACTCTGTAAAAAACATGTTTTGAAGTTTAGAAAAAACAAAATCTTCTGAAAAATTATTCCTACTAATTAAAGGTAATCCTTTTAAGATATTTCCTCCTCTAGCATTAAAAGAGAAAATAGGATTTTTATATTTGAAAAAATTAAAATTAAAATCATTATTAAATCCTAATTTAATATATAAAGATAAATTAATAGTAGTATCCAAATCATTAAAATAGATTTTTTCGGATGTAGAAAGATCTTGATTTAATTTAAATCCGAATTCATCAGAAATTTGATTTAAAGTATCTAAATTCTTTTGATGATGATTAGAATCTGTTAATGAATTAATTTGGACTTTTTCTAAATCAATATTAGAATTTAATAATATTGAAAGAATAACCCTTGAAGAAATCTCTTCAGATAAATCAAAACTAATATTATTAGTTTCTTCTTTAAGATTACGTACTATATTAATCCATTTATTAAACCACAAATCTAATAATTCTAATCCTTCTTTAGAATTTAATTCAATTGTTGATTCTTCATAATTAATTTCTTCAAAATAAAAACTAAGATTATGTTTATTTATATGGAAGATTAGATTTCTTGGAATAAGTTCAATTTCATTTACAAAAGTGTCCTTATATGAAAAGGCATACATATTACCTGTTAAAAACACAGATTTAGAAAAATCATTATTAACAGATAATTGATAATTAACTTTTAAATATTCGACTAATTTCCAAAAAGAATTTGATATGGCAAAATAATCATCCTGTTTAAACAAATATAAACCATATGAACCATTAAAATCTTGATAGATTTTTATCTCATCTTCTGTTACTTTTACATTGATAAATATACCATAATCAAGAAAATTAAAATCATGAGTTATTTCTTGATTTTGTATTATTTTAGAATTATGAATACAAAAACCATATAATTTTGAATTTATTGAATCAAGATTATTTGAATCTATAATAAAAAATTCATCGTTATAAAATTCATCAAACTCACTCATTTTTCCATTCTCCCAAATATAATAACACTAATTTATTATAACTTTCTAAAAGTTATCTTTAATTAGTGAAAAAAAATAATTACAATTAAATATTAAATACGTAAAATAAATTCATCCTGATATTTATAAAATATAATTAAACCTAAGATTAAAGAAATAAATGCACATGCAGCCAAGTATAACAACATTTTAATTTCAGGAAAAGAATCATATAAAATACAGGCTCTACAACTGGCTATTGCTGAATATATGGGGTTAAGTTTAAAGAATATTAAAAACCTTTTAGGAACAATATCTATAGGGTAGAAAACTGCACTTAAATAAGTTAACATCATTGTTACAACTTTCCACAAGTAATTTATATCTGTAAAGTAGGTTGCAAGTGTAGTTAATATTAAACCTACACCAATAGTTAATATTAAAACTAAGAAAATAGGAATAACAGCATAAATAATCGTGAAATAAAACTCTTGTCCTGTTACAATCATTACAAGTACTAGAACTATTAATGATATTAAATAATTTATAAATTCAGCACAAATACTCCCAAGTGGAAACATATACTTTGGAACATAAATTTTCTGAACAATAGCCTTATTTATTTTAATAGATGTCATAGCTCCAGATGTACCTTTAGCAAATAAGTCTAAAATTAACCTACCAGTAAGTAAGTAAACAGGGAAGTTAGGAATGGATCTACTGAAAAATGTTGAAAAAACAATGGTTAAAACAATCATTTGTAAAAGAGGATTTAAAAAGCTCCAAAACAAACCTAAAACAGAATCCTTATATTTACTTTGTACATCCTTTTTAATTAGTTCTGTGAGTAAAAATTTATAACTTTTAAAATTAGTCATAAATCTATGCATATTCCCACTCATAATATCTCTCTTAATTTCAATCTATTACTATTATAACATTATATAATAAATATATTAATATTAATTTATGTTTTTAAATATATTAATATTAATTTATGTTTTTAAATATATATAAAATTGATTATAAATCAATGAAAAAATTTTATATAATTAAATTTATAGGGTGCTAGATAGAGCAAAATTTTAAGAGTGATATTTGCTCTTCTTTTTTGTTGATTTTTAGTTTTTGTTGGTCTGTTTTTAATGGTGCCTT
>NZ_CAJOKH010000031.1 GCF_905235195.1 uncultured Methanobrevibacter sp.
TTAACTTATGTAGGTAAAGAAATTAATGAAAATGGTAAACAGTTATGTGTTTGGAGAATGTGGTTTGGAAAACCATTCCATATTAAATGGTATGAATTAGTTTAATTTAATTCTTTAAACCCTTATTTTACGAAACATAAATAATAATGTACTGATGATAATACTAAAAAGAATATTTAAAATAAAATATTAATATATTATCTAGAGAGTTTTAAAAAATTATATGTAAATGTTTTGTATGAGGAAATTAATATGATAGAGCCAATTAAAAAGTCTGTGAAATCAAAGGGCCATACTCCTCAATATAGGATGCATAAATACTTTGCAAGGCGTCCTTATAACGTATTTAGTAATCTTATTGAGCATTATTCTAAAAAAGGAGATATTATTCTTGATTGTTTTTGTGGTGGGGGAGTAACTATCTTTGAAGCATTAGCACTTGATCGTAAAGTTGTAGGCGTTGATATTAATCCATTAGCTACCTTTATAACAGAAATGCAAATTCAACAAGTTGATACTGATGCATTATCCCAATACTTTGAAAATTTCTTAGATGAGTGTAAACAAGAATTCTCAAATTTGTATGATTATAATATTATGGGTGAAAAAATCACACCAAAATGGATTGAATGGACTTATGAAGTAAAATGTCCTGAATGTGGTGCAATAATAAGACTTACAGATGATAACAAAATTACAAATGGAAAATATAAATGCCCAAATAGTAAGTGCTCTACAAATTCTACTGCAAAACCAGGAGTTATGAGAACTAAATGTGAACCATATAGAAGTATTCCCCTAAGAAATAAATATATTAATCAGAATGGCGAAATTGGCATGCATGAATATGATGATAATGAAAAACAGGATTTATTAACTGAGCAAAGTAAATTATCAATACCAGACAATATGAAAAAAGTTGATTTTGCAATTCCCCATAATTGGGATAGATGGTATGAAGATTGCTTACCACAAAAAGGAGTTAATAACTTTTCAGATTTATTCTCGCAAAGAAACTATTATATAAATACAGTTATTTTCAATAAGATAATAAACCTCCCAGATGGACCTGAGAGAGATCTTTTGTACTTTGCATTTAGTTCATCACTACGATACACAAACAAAATGTCACGTGTAACTAAGAATTGGGAGAATGGAAATCCAACTTGTATGGATAAACATGCCTACTGGCTTCCTAATATTTATGTTGAATGTAATGTTTTAGATAAACTAGAAGATAGGATGAAAGCTGTGATAAAGGGTTTAAGTTTCACAAATAAAAAGTTGACTTCAAATAAAAGTAAAGGAAATTTTTTTGAAGATTTAAATAATGGTACTGATTATTTAATACTTACTCAAAGTTCCTCAAACTTACCAATTCCTGATGAAAGTGTAGATGTAGTAATAACTGATCCCCCATATGGAAGTAATGTGCAGTATGGGGAATTATCTTCATTTTGGAATATTTGGTACAAAGAATATAAGGGATTAAATAATTTTATTTACAATGATGAAGAAGCCGTTGCTAATCGGAAATCTTGCTTTGAAAATGCAAAAGATGTTGATTTTTATGGAAATATGCTTAAAAAAGTATATACTGAAGCTGGAAGAGTTCTTAAACCAGATGGTTATTTAGTTTTCACATTTAACAACAAAAACATTAATGTATGGGTGCAATTATTGAAAGCCGTTGTAGAAGCAGGATTTTATTTACCTGAAAATGGAGTTATTTATCAAGATTTTATTAAAAGTTATAAAAACACATCACATTTAAAATACTCCGGAAATATTCATGGGGACTTCATTTATTCATTTCAAAAAGGCCCTTTACCAGAATATGACATGCCTATTGGAAATTTTGAAGAAACAGTACAATTGGAAGTTGTAAAATGTTTAAGAAATATGTATCAATTAGAATCTGATTATAGTACAACAGAACTTTATGAAAAAATTTACAGTAGCCTTATAAATGTAATAATGAGATTTATTTATAAAGATGAATATGAAGATTTAGAAAAAATTGAAGAATTATCCCAATCATATATTGATAATTTACTAAATCAAAATTTAAAAATGATAGACGGCCGTTGGTTTGTAAAAGAAGGTGTGAATCTTGTTAAATGATGCGATTGAAAATTATGGCGTGTATTCAAATCAACAGTTAAAAGATTTTATTTACAATCTTGAAAATAAATATAATGTTACAGATGAAGTTGAATTCTTCAATCAATTAGTAAATTTTTCAAAGAACAAAGACGTACCTTACCATGGTTGGTTTAAATATAGAGAAGGGTTTTCTTATACTTTAATAAAAGAATTGCTTAAACGATGTGGTTTAAAAGAAAATGAGTATGTTCTAGATCCATTTTGTGGATGTGGTACAACAGTTGTTGAAGCAAAATTAAATGGTTTATCAGCTATAGGAATTGATATTAATCCAGTATCAGCATTTATTTCTGAAGTTAAATGTCAAAGCTATAATGATGAAGAGATTTCACTCATAAAAACATTTGAGTCAAAAATTATCGAACAAATAAAAATTACTAAAATAGACGAAGAGTACATAGAAAAATATAAAGAAGTTAAGAAGTTCTTTAATGAAGACAATTTTGAGAAACTTATATTAATCCGCCAAGTGTTGGATTCAAATAAAAAGAAACTAAAACCAAAAATATATGAGTTTTTCTTATGTGCATATGTTTGTATAATTGAAGAAGTATCCGATCGAAAACGTGATGGAAATGGCCTAAAAACTTCTAAATCCAAGATTAATAATGTTACAGATTACTATCTTGAGAAGCTAAATGAAATGGTATCCGATATTGAAAGTAATAGAATATCAAAAAATTTAGTTTCAATTGTAGAACGTGGCGATGCAATGAAATTATCTGAAACAGTAAACAAGTATACTCCTAAAATTGATAAAACTATTGGAGCTATAATGTATTCCCCACCATATGCAAATTCATTTGATTATTTTGAGTCATATAAAATGGAAGTTATATTGGCAGACTATGCAACAAATATGAAAAGAATTAAAAAATATAGACAACAAGCGATTGAATCATTTATCGGTCGTCCGGATATAAGAGTTGATAATAGAAAATTTATTGATTGGATGGCTCTTGAAATTGAGAAAGCAATTCCCGAAAAAGAAGCTCGTACAGGTAGGAAAGATTCTAGAACAAGAAAAGTACCTAAAATGATTAAGGGATATTTTGCCGATATGGAAAAAGTAATTTCAGAAAGTTCAGATGTCCTCCCATCAGGAAAAAAATGTTATATTGTTGTTGACCAGAGCGCATATCTTGGAAAGATTGTACCTACAGACTTATTTTTAGCTGCAATAGCTGAATATTATGGATTTAAAGTAAATGAAATAATTATGTGCAGAATTGCAAAGACTTCAGGACAACAAATTCAACTTTATCCATATTTACGTGATTCATTAAGAGAAAGCATAGTTGTATTAGAAAAAATCTAAAAATAGATTTTCATAGCTGAAAATCTATATGAAAATTCAATATTTGTATGATTTTAAATTAAAGATTTGTAGAACATATATGTTTACCATACATTTCGTTAAGCATATTAAGATCATTATTTTTAGCAGGCATTTCAATTTCTTTTGTTAAATCTAATAGTTCTTGTATTGATGATTGTATACCTGGTTTTATACTGATTTTTTCTTTATTTTCTCTACCAGTTGTAACAAAAATATCGTCAAATGCGCCTAAATGCTTTTTAAAGTAATTAAATTGATTGTAAGCAGTAGTTCTACTAGTCCAAATATCTTTAAATCCAAATTGAACATCATACTTTGTATTAAGAGTATTAAGTACTTTCTCTTTATTTGTTTCACTTAATATATCGATATTTGGATAAGTTTCACGTAAGTATTTAATTCTATCAATAGCCTCTTGAATTGATGCATCACTTGTGTTACGTAATGAGTAAATACAATAAAGAAATTCAAATCTTGTTACATATTCAAATTCTAAGAATATTTTTAAAATTGTTCTGTAAGGGAATAAAATTGAACCATCATTTTTATTGAGAGTATTATATTTTAATAACTGTTCCTTTACAATTGATAAGTAAAGAGAATCATTAGCAAGTAATTCCTTTCCAAGTGGAGTTAATTTATATTTTTTCCCATTCTTTTCAATTAAACCCATACGTTTGGTGTGTGAAACATTGTTGTGGTTTATCTTTAAATCTGCACCTTCAATTTCATCTTCAGGATTAGTGAACTTATTAAGAGTCGGCATTATAAGACTATCTCTGTATGACTCGAGAGTATAATCCCCAATTGATACAAACATTCTTTTCATATTACTTTTACGTGCCTTTGGAGCAGTTTCAGTCCATATACTTGGTCCCCCAATATCAGTTGGGTTTTTATTAACTTCAGCAATACGTAATGTTAACGCATTCTCAAAATCTTCAATTCCTATCTTTGAATATGGCAAGACTATGATATTTGGCGGGAGTCCATTTCCTCCATTGCCAATAGATCCTGTTGCTGCAGATAAATTAATTTGATCTATAATGTCTGCAAGAGATGAATCTTGAGAACGCATTGCTTGAATAACATTATGAAGTGTGTTAAACTTATCAGTATCAATCTGGTTAAATAGAGATGCATCATTAGGTATTACTATTGGAATTACAATGTAAGAATAATCATTACCTTTAGAATCAGATTTTCTAAGAGCCCTACCAACAGCCTGAACAATATCAATCATAGAGTTTTTAGGGTCAACGAAGTACACAGCATCAATTACTGGAACATCAACTCCCTCAGTTAAACATTTTGCATTTGAAATAAGGCCACGTTCACTATTAGCAAAAGTTGAAAGAATCTCTTTTCGCTGACCTGCAGACATTGTTCCATTAACCTGATTTGTGTATGTAGTAATATTATCATTTTTTATATTATCAATAATATCTCCTACAGCATGTAAATTAGAACCGCCATTAACAAAAGCTTTTGCATTTTTCACATATGCATGATACGAAATGACTTTTTTAACATCAAGTTCATTCATTACTTTAGCTATGAGTAATTCCTTAAGTAAAACTTCGATATTTGCAGATGATGAGTTTTCGCCTAGTTCAGTGGTGATTATTTTTCTACTATCAACTAATTCTTCAATATCACTTTCAGTAATAGTACATACCACAATTTTATAATCACAGATAATATCTTTTTCAATAGCTTGTCCAAAATTTAGAGATGCTAATGTTGGCCCATATTTAGAAACATCATCCATAGAGAAGACAACGTTTCCAGAATTTTCTATATTTGATTTTATTCTAGGAGATACAAGACGCTCTGTTGCGGTCATAAAAAGACGTTTTTTAATTGGTATATATTTATTTTCCATACCATATACAAACATTAAACTATCTTTTGTCCCAGCAGTTCTATGGCTTTCATCAAATATAGCTAAGTCAAAACAATGCTCCGTATCATATAATGCATTTGAAATTGCATCTAATGAGTTATAAGTCGAAAAAATAATTTTTTTATTGTCAGTTCCTGACAAAAAGTTTTGTATGTCTGTAGGATTTGTAGTTACAGGGAAATCTACTTCAGATGAAAGCATATTGATAGAATCTTCTTCAATGTTAACAACAGTAGAATCACTGCAAACACATAAAAAACTAAATGGTATATTACAGTTACGAACCCATGAATCTAAAGTTTGTTTTATCAACGCAAGACTTGGAACGACAAAAAGAACAGTACTTGCTCCCATAGTTTCATGAACCCACATTGAGATAAGTGTTTTGCCTATACCACAAGCAGCTATAAACTTCCCACGATCATTTTGAGAAAGACCTTCAACAATTTGATTAATTAATTCTTGTTGATAAATATACTCCCCATCTGGAGAAGCTTTCTTTACTTTGACAGATGATGTTGTATCTCCTTTTAAGTAGTTCAAAAATTCATTAAAAAAATCAACCCCTAATTCCATATAGGTATCTAAAAGAATAGACATTTGGTTTTTCTTTTTATCAGCTACTTTTGGAAGTGAGGTACAGTTTGCACAAATTAAACGCATATCTGCATATTCTGATTCAGCCCAAAATGTAGAAAGTTCTGTAGCTGTAGGTATTTTATGTCCTGACCTAAATTTAACTTGATATGCAATTGTTTTTCCATCATTGCGAATAATAACCCCATCAACACCATTATCCTTTATTTCAAGCTTAAGTTTAAGCCGGATTTCTTCTGGAATTTCATCTTCCATATAAATTTCTTTGATGTTATAGTATTGAGAATTGTTTTTTAAATAAAAATAAACTAGAAGTTCCATTGCATCTCCTTTTTCATTTGGATCAGATAGTTTTTCCACATCTGCTTCCCATTCTGAAAAAGAAGAATAATTCTTAAGTAATGTTGGGTTGATTTTCTTCATAAAATGTACTCCATTATTATAATCACATTTTATATATAGATTAAAGAAATATATTGTATTAAATGTTAAATATGTACATAAAATGTTTTATGTTAAGAGTACAATAGAGTTAAATAATGACGGATGTTGTAAAAGTAAGGGGCAGATATGGAACAACAAGTTTAGAATTGACCATACCTGCAAAATTAGCTGAAAAATATGGGATCAAACAAGGAGATCTTTACGAAGTTACCATAAGTGATAAGGATGAATTAAAAATTATTTATACTCTTATTTACAAAAATAAAAAGTAAATTTGAGTGAAAATCACTATTTGACAATATACAAAACATTTTTAATATCCTCCATCAATATGAGTTAAAGTCAGATATTAAAAGTTAAAATTAAAATTTATCAAGATCTCTGTTATGAATCCATTCTCTATGCTTTCCTATAGCTACATTAACAATAACATCAATTAAATCAACATCATCTTCTTTTTTAAAGTAGTAATAAGATGTCCTTCCAACATTTGCCTTAAATCATAGTTTTCTCTAAGATTATGTTTTATTTCAAAATCTTGCATCGTTTCATATTTACTATAATAATCATTGGTATTAATAGATTTTAAAAATATATTACTTAAATTATCTGATTCAAATTCAAGAAAATTATTATGAGATGTATTAGAACATTCTAAAATGTTCCATACTCGAACCTTTTCATCATTATTTATGAAATTGTTATTTTTTACTAAAAGACATTCCGCACATTCACCGAAAATAAAGTCATTGCTTATTTCATTTTTAATTTCGGTAGTATAACTTTTTAAATGAAAATTTAATAAGGATATGTCATATCCATTAGACTCACACTCAATATCAAAAAATCTAACATCAGAACTATCAATAAATTTTCTACCATTATCTGATGGAATTTCCTCCATAAATAAATCAAAATAAACTAACATATCTACCTCAAAATAAATATCAATTTTATCATAAATTTCTATTTTAATATTATAAATTTCGAAAATATGTCCTGTCTTTTTAGATTTAATTTTTCCAACGTTTACATTAAATTCGTACTTTTCCTTTTCATTTTTTTCAAGATTTAAATTAGGTATTATTGGTATTTTATATTCTGACATTAAAATCCTGCCTCCTCTTAGAATTAGACTAAAATAACTTAATTTTATAAAATTTTTCTGTCAATATTTTATTTTTTATTTATAGATTAATAAAGGAGATAATAAAATACTAATCACGGTTTCTGTAAAATTTTATATGATTATTTTAATTATTTTTTATATTAAAATTTTCTTTTAGTTGAATTTATGTTATTAATTTTTTCACATTGGGACATAAAACTGCTAAACTTTATTATAAAAAGATGATTTCATTTTTTGTCAGATAATTTCATTATGTTATTTTTATATACAATATTAAATAAGGAACTTGTATATAATTAATAAATACAATTAATACTAAAATTTTCGCATTTTAAATTGTCTCCTATTTCAAGACACATTATTTGATATCTAAAATATTTGTTTTCACAAATTTCATTAATAATAATATTTATTACTATATCAGAAAATTTATTAAAATAATTATATTGATGTGTTATTACATGATTTACCATAATTTTTTCAATATCCAGAACAATATATTCTAATTTAAAAATTACTTTTATTCCATTTGTAAAAGTTAATAAATATGTTTTTATAACCTCTTTGTTCAGTTCACCATTTAGAATATCCTCTATAAATAATGTTTCTTTTAAAATATTATAATTTTCATACTGAGGTACTGGTTTTAATATTGTTGAACTCATCTTTTTTAGTCTCCTTAACTTTTATTTTTTCTAAATTCCATATTGGTATTAAATATCTGTAAATTGCCCTATCTACAGATATAAAATTATATTTGATCATGTCTGTTTCAATTTCTGTTATATCTATATTGAATCTTTCTTTTTTAAATTCAAATTGGACATATATTTCTCCTTTTATAAAAGTTTGGCTTTCTAATTTTTCTTTAAAAACATCTATTTCCATTTAGTAACCTCAAAAAAATATAAAATTTATTGATTAATTTTATTTTAATCAATACGATTGATATAAAATTTAATTAATCAATAAATCAAAAATTGTACTTTTTATTCATCTATATATACTGTAATGGTTTCTTTTAAGTAATTTCCAGTATAATGGGTTCCGGGTTTTACTAGAATATTATAATTATTTGGTGCAAGATTGATTGGTATTGCTGCTATTCCATTGGAATCTGTATATTTATAGTAGGTTCTATTGTTAATTTCAAAAACAACATTTACATTGCTTAAAATGTATCCATAGTTATCATATACTTGCACAGAATAATTACTGCCTTTTTCAATATCTGCTCCCATACTAACTATATTTATAGGCCTGTCCTCCACTATTATTTGAACAGTTTTTTTAAAGGAGGAATATCCATTTTTACCGTTATAAATAATTGTGGCTTCATATATTCCAGATTCTAGATTAACTGTGAGATTAATATCCCCAGTACCATTTGTCTGTTTCACATATTTTTTATCCCCAATTGTAATATTCAAATATTCTCCAACTAATGATTGTCCAAATTGATTTACAAGATTGGCTGTAAAAAGTGTATCGTCCCTATAATATTTGTGAAAGTTAAAAGAGTTTATCTCTGTAGTAATATTAAGGATTGTTATATGAACTGTAAGATTACAACCTTCATATCCCCTATTGGACTTATAATTAATTAGTGCAGTGTAGTTTCCAGATTTAAAATTAAGACTTAGATTAAATTTACCAGTTTCATCACTTGTTCTATAATAAGTGCGATTATTTATAGTGATAGTGAGAAAGCTTCCATTTAATGCGGATTTTTCATTAGTGTAAGGGTTTATTACAAATAGTTGTCCTTCTAATTCTGTACCATTTTTATAATACATTATTATATTATTTGAAGCAATTTCAGTTTTATATGATAATACAGTTATTTTTACCGTTGAATTAGAATTTTCATAACCATTACTTCCAGGATAATTAATAAGTGCATCATATGTTCCCGGCCTCATTGTGAGATTTAACTCTATTAATCCTTCTTCGTTACTTCTTTTATAATATGTTCGATTATTCAATTCTATTGTAATATATGAGTTGTTTAATGGTTGGTTATTAGAATCTATTATTTTTGCAACAAACATTGTTCCATTTTGATAATATAATTCTGTATTTTGTGCTATAATGGATGTGAATAATTTATGAATAATCAATGTAGAGGTAATATTTGATTTTTTATGGTTATTATCTCCATTATAAGTGGTTACTATGGAATATTCACCGGCGATGAAATTTAATGGTATATCTGCATAACCTTCATCATCTGTTGTTTTATAATAAATGCGATTATTAACTGTTATTTTAACAGAGGCACGGGGAATAGGAAGTTCATTTTCATCTATCAATCTAACAATATAAGGAGTTCCATCTTTATAGTCCATTTCTAAGTCTTCACAATCTACTTGTAAATATGTATCTAATTTATTGGTTTTAACTTCAATATTGGATGTGCAATTAGCATATTGAAAACCAGTGTAATTAAAAATACATATTGCAGTATAATTTCCTATATTATTGTATAGGGTTAGATTTGCTTGGCAATTATGAATTGGTCGATAATATGTGTTATTATCAAGTAAAATTTTAACATATTTTCCTTCAATACTGTTAGGTTCTTTTACTTGTAGATTTATAATTAAGGGTGTTTTATCATACTGTTTCATAACTACATCCGGAGCATTTATGGAAATATCCGTTAAATTTTCATCTTCATAAACAATATTTTCTTCATTATTTTTAGATCGTAACAATTCTGGTTTATTTATATTGACATTATTTGTATAGTCATCTACTCTGTTGTATTTATTTTCATCAACATTATTTTGATTATAATGATTAATTTCATTTGAATTGATGTCTATATCAGATACATCATCTAAACAATCATCATTATGATTAATTTCTGTAGCATTTATACAACTTGCAGAAAACACAATTAAAAATATACAAAAAATAACAAATAATGCATTTTCAGAATATTTTTCTATATACATTGTATTACTCCATACTATTTTTTTTATAGAAATACACATAAAACACAGAGTAGAATAAATTATCTACATTTATTTTTAAAAATATTGAAGTATATAAAGTTTTTTATTAATTAAAGAGTTGTAAATTTAATTTAAGAAATAATATTAATTTTAAACTAATATTTAAAAAATCAGAATTATTTAAATTAATTAAATTAGTTTAAAAAAATAAAATTTATTTAAAAATAAAAATATATATTAAAAGAAAAATAATTCAAATAGTTTGTTATATTAACCATTTGTCTGTGAACTGTCATAATTACTTATTAAAAACATTGTTCGATTATCATAACGATCAATTGTTATATTTTTCTCTTCATCATCATCAATATCAACATTTATATTAAGGTGAACGTTTTCATCATCATAAGTTATATTAGAGTTATTTAATGGAATATCACTATTATTACTAAGATTATAAAAATTTACGGGACTTCCCATACTTATTTCGGGTGCAGCAACTAATAAACCAAAAACAAACAGTGTTAAAATAAGTAAAAGAGTGAAAAATATTGCATATTCACCATCTGAACCTAATTTAATTCCACCATTGATTTTATTAGATAACTTATAATAATCTTTTTTGATTGGGGAAAATAATGGACACCCACTAGGATTTAATAAATCTAGAATAATGTGAGATAAAAAACCAGAAAATATTGCTAAACCAATTAAAAAATTAAAATACATGACCATTAAAGGAATAATTAAAATAAAAATACTATGTAACTGTCTATGATGACCCTTAAAAAATCCATACTCCAAAGGATCCAGTATGATTGATGATATAATAACAAGTATAATGAATTTTAAAAATTCAAAAAAATTATTAATAAAAATTAGATGAAATGGCCGAAGTACAATAAAAATCAAAAGCCCAATAATCAAACCTGCAACAATATGAGTTTTCTTTCTCATAATAACCTCCCCTTAAAAAAACATTTCAGAAAAAACAAATTATATTTTTTTGAATGCATAATTCTCATATTTATACCAGCTAGTAATAATCCATATTGTACCCAAAATAGTGAATGTATATTGAAAATCAACCAAAAATGCTGATGCCAAATATCCCATTCCTAAAATTATTGCAATGAATAAAAAATAAGGTTGTTTAATAGCAGTGTATTTAAAATCTTGCTTATTAATCCAAGTAAAATAAGATAACGTGCCTTTCTTCACTTCTTGAGAAAACTCTGTTTCATAGGTGTTTGCTACAATATAAACATTTCTCATATGAACTAAAGTATAAAATATAATATAACTGTCATCACGTATAGAACTAAAATTATCAATCAGTAATACTAAAGTATCATCTTTTTTAAAAATAGAGTCTTTAAGAGGATAGGTGATAATATTATCAGTTTCCATATCTTGTTCAAAATTTTCTATAGGAGAATTGTTTACATTAAATAATTTGGGAAAATTATTTAATCTAGATTTTTTCATGAAATTTTTATTTGACGTTTGTTCAAAGTTAAATATTGTTGTTTCAACAGTTTCTTTTTGAGCTGGATATAATCTGAGTCTGTATTTAGAATTATGATCTTCTTTTTTAAGGTTCTCATTACTTTTTTCAAGGGATAATTTCTGATTTTTTGATTTGTTTGGAGTTTCTTCATAATATTGTATAAAATGATCGCGGAACTCCTTAACCAAATAAGACACTGTTTTACTACTCAATTTTTTATATGATTCATCTAAAAAATTGTTATCAATTTCAGTGATAATATATTTATTAGATCTCGGATAAGGAATAGTAATTAGATTAGAACAATCATTGAAAACTTTTTTAAGTTCTTTAAAATCAGCACCATATAATAAGATATACCTATTTTCTTTTAGTTGTTCAGGTAGTTGATAATAGTTAATAGACATTATTTACCCCAATAAATGAATAATTAAAATTTATAAGAAAAATAGTATACAGAATAATAAACAATATAAAATTCTATTTTTAAATTTTTACTGTGTTTTATGCTTAAAATATAATTTTATATAATTAACAATTAGAAAATTTCACTAATAACATAAATTATTTAGTATTACTATTTTCCTTAAAAATTTAGTTAGAATTTTAAAATAAATAGGAAATATTATTTAAAATATTTCTATTAAATATTAAAACCCTTAACTATCATCATAATATATTTAAACTTAATATATATAGCTTAGATTTCTTAAAATGAAATTATTTCTTTATTAAAAATAATTCTTGAATTAAAAATATTGATTTTACTATATCTCAAAAGTATAAAATTTCCAAAAGAAATATTTTTAATGAACTACATCTCCAAAAATATGAAAGTCTATAAATAAAATAGAATTGAAAAAAATGAAAAATGAAAAAAATTTATTGAAATTTATTAAAATCTTATTTTATCTTGATTAATAGGATATGTGCTATTATTAATCGTTTTATCCCAATATTTTATTTCAATATATACAGCAACTATATGTGTAATTAAATCTTCAATATCATTTTTTTTCTTTTGATCTAACAACAATATTATTATCATCGTTAGAATCTATTTTACTTGTCTCAGATGCGGCATTATTTACATCATTATCTATATCTATTTTATTATCAGTATTAATACCAGATTGAATATTTTCTGAAATATCTGTTGCATTAATACTGTTAATAGAGAATATAACAATGAAAAATATTAAAAAAAGAAGAAATAATGCATTCTTAGAATATTTTTCTATGTACATTAAGAGGTTACTCCATATGTTTATTAGAAAAATATATGAAAACGCATACAAAAAATATAATTTTCTACACTTGAATATTTGTTTAAATTATTATATAAAGTTTTTTTATAAAATTAAGTATAAATGATTCGTCTATTTACGAATTAAATAATAATAAGTAATATTTTATAATATAAACTTGATTATGAATTTTTTATTTCAATTATTATATTAATTATTTTCTATGTTTCTCCTTTTAAATCATAAATTAGTGATAAGAATTATTATTTAAACTAAAAATAATATATAATAATATTACAAATATTTTGAAATTCCATTGGGATATGCATTTTTATATATATTTTTAAATTTAATGGTTTGGGAAGGTGGAATGTATGTTAAAAAGAAAAGAAAATTTAAAATATGAAGATTTTGTAGTCGAGTATAAAATTAATAGTTATGACAAATTACTTTCTTTTTTCCAGGAAAATGATGAAAATCCTGATCTTAGAGAAAACTATATTTTCAGAGGTGTTAGTGATTATAGCTATGAATTAATTCCTTCTGCTTTAAGAAAATATGAAGATGGAAATTATAAGATTAATGATTATATAAACAATAATGATTTTAATTTATTACTAAATACTAAGATGGAATATCAAAATGAAGATGGAACTAAAGGTAAAGGTTTAGTTTCTTGTGGTATTGATAAAAATAATGTAATCTCCAATGAAATTCCCGATAGGACAGTATTTTCTTTAGATGAGGTTCAATTTAAACGAGAAATTAGTGTTTTGCTTCATTTTTTAGATTATTCCGATAAAGTTGGATTGAAGATATTTGCAGATTCATCTATTCGTAAATGGATTCACAGTTATCTTGCTTATGAAAATAAATTTTATGAAACGTGGCCAAAAGAAGAATTTTATGAAATCATTTCATTAGCCCAGCATCATGGTTTACCAACAAGGGCATTGGATTGGTCTTATGATTATAAGGTTTCTTTATATTTTGCTATAGAAAAGGTACTGAAAGAGGAAAAAAAATATGAGGATTGTGTATTATGGGCTTTTAATTATAAACTTTTTGAAAATAATCATATTATGGAAAGTGATATTTACGAGGATTTTGTAATTTACCGTCCGAAATATAATTCAAATTCTAATCTGAAATCTCAAAAAGGCCTTTTTACGTTCATAGTTTCAAAAAAATATGATAATATGGATAAAGAGGAATCTTTTGATAAATTTATTATAAATAAATTGATTAATTCTGTTGATGAAAGTAATAAAGAATTATATTTTAAATTAGATGGATTTAAAAAGTTCAAAATACCTGATAATGTTAAAATTTTTTATAAATTTATAATTTCTGGTAATATTAAAGCAGAGATATTATATAACCTTTATTTAGATGGTTATGGAACGGAAGAGATTTATCCTAATTATGATGGGGTTGTTGATTCCATTAAAAATAGAGTTAAATTAGAAAATATTTTAAATCAAAATAAATAATAGTGTCGTGTTCTGATACCTCCTAAAAATAAAACTATTTACTTACAATAATTTATAATAATAGTTATATGAATAATACTATATATTATTCTTAACTATTATAAAATTTCATAAGAATGATATAATTAATAAATAAAATGGGTGATTGTATGAAAATTGTAACTTGGAACTGTAATATGGCATTTAGAAATAAATACAAAGAAATTTCTGAAATTGATGCAGATATATATGTAATATGCGAATGTGAAGACCCAAACAACACCGAATCCAAAAAATATAAAGAATTCGCCTCTAACCACTATTGGATAGGAGACAATAAAAACAAAGGACTTGGAATATTTGCAAAAGACAATATAAAACTAGAACCCATCCCTGACAATAATCAAGATCTCAGATATTTTATCCCATTACGTGTAAATGATACATTCAATCTACTTGGCGTCTGGGCAATGCCAGACTATGTAGAAATGATACATGACTATTATAATGCAAACAGAGAATTATTCAATGAAAATCTAGTTATGTGTGGAGATTTCAATAGTAGTGTTCTTTTTGATGAAGAACATAAAAACAAAAACTTTTCTATGTTACTGCATTATCTTAAAAAAGATGGATTAGTAGGAGCTTACCATCATTTAAAAAGAGAAAAACATGGAAAAGAAAAAGAAAATACCTATTTCCATACCAAAAAGTTAAATAATCCATTCCACTTAGACCATGTTTTCTCAGCACCATATATTACAAAAAATCTACAAATAATTGATAATATTAAATGGATCAAAATGAGTGACCATCTACCAATAGTATTTGAAATAGATGAAAGTAAATTTTAACTGCAGTATATAATATAAGAAAATTTCAAAAAAACAAATTTATTTTTTCAAAAAAAAATCTTACAAACTTACAATATATAATACATAAAAAATCAATATAAAAAAGATCAATAAAAAAAATAAATTTTCGTTTTAAAATTACACCTATTAAATTAATTTGATTAATAAACATTTGATTAGACTGTAAATATATATGAATTAAATATTTACTACCATAACTAATTAAATTTACTATTTTGAATTTAAAAATAACGAAAAATATTAGAGAATTTAATCATCATATTTTTAAAAATAAAATTATTTAGTTTTTAAGAGACAATAAAACAATTACTGTTTATACATATCTTTAGGGTCAAATAGTCTTTCTTGAATGATTTTTATATCATTTTCATTTAAATTATCAAGATTATAGGAATCTTTAGAATTATCTATTTCTCTAAAAAAACATGATTTATAACCTTCATGGCAAGCAGCTCCTATTTGATTAACCTTTAATACTATTGCATCACCATCACAGTCAACAAATATACTTTTAACCTCTTGGATATTACCTGAACTTTCTCAACCATTGTTTTCCTCTTGATGTACTGTAATAATGTGCTTTTTTAGTTTTTAATGTATCTTCTACTGCCTGGCGGTTCATAAATGCAACCATTAAAACTTCATTAGTTTTATAATCTTGAGCTACAGCAATGATTAATTTTTCACCATTCTTTTCATGCCTAAAGTTTAATTCCATTTTACCACTTTTTAAAATAAATTTATATATTGAACATATTGAATAATGACTTCAATTTTTTATTTAATATAATGAATTTTTATATTATTTTGAAATGATTGATTTGAATATTACTAAAAATAATATGAATAAAAAAAAATTTGTAAAAAAAGAATTAATTATTAATAAAAAAATATTAAAGATTTTCTTTAATATATGATAAAATATTATCAATATCAATTAATTCCTGATAACCTGTTTGCATATTCTTAATAGTAACTTGATTATTCTCTACATCCTTACTACCAACAAGGACAGTAAATCTAACACCTAAATTATTTGCATAGGACAATAATTTTTTAAACTTTTTTCGAGACAAGTCTATTTCTGTTTTGATATTTTCACATCTTAAATTCTGTGCTATAGTATAAGATAATTGGCGAGTATCATCTGATATAGGTGCAACATATACATCTACTTTAGGTTTAACAGTAGGAAGATTTCCACATGCTTCTATAGCATCCATTAATCTATCAAAACCAAATGCAAAACCCGTAGATACAACATCCTCCCCGCCAAAGAGTTTAATCAAACTGTATGTACCACCACCACAGACCTGTTTTTGACTGCCAAGTTCTGGAACATAAATCTCAAAGACGATTCCAGTATAATAATCAAGTCCACGTGCAACACCAAGATTAATATTATAATTTAAAACATTAAAGCTTTTTAAAGTAGTAATTAATTCTTGTAGTTCATCTAAAGCAGTTCTACATTCTTCATAGTCAAAAACCAAGTTTTTAATATCTTCAAATATGGATGAATCTCCTACCATATCAATTAAAACAAGTAAAATATCTGCAAGTTCTTCATTATCTATTATAGGTTCATCACCTTTAAGTGCATCTTCAAGTAATTGTTTATCACCTTTATCTACAACTACCATTACTTCACGAGATTTTTCCTTATCAATTCCAAAATGTTCAAATAATCCTCTAATAATTCCTAAATGATTAATGTGAATTTCTGCTGTTGTAATACCTAATTTAATTATTGATTCATTAGCCATTGAAATGACTTCACCTTCACCTTCAGGAGATTTAGCACCAATAAGCTCACATCCAAACTGCCAAAATTGTCTGAATCTTCCTTTTTGAGGTCTTTCATATCTAAAACAACTGCCATAATAATATAATTTAATAGGTTTTGCAGTTTTAGACATTTCATTTATATATAATCTGGAAATAGCCGCAGTCACCTCAGGTCTAAGTGCAAGTTCCCTATCAGATTTATCTTTAAAATTATAAAGCTGATCTATAATTTCCTCTCCAGATTTTGTTGTGAATAATTTTAACTCTTCAAATAAAGGAGTCTTAACCTCCCCATAACCATAATTTTCAAAGACTTCTCTTAATGTATTTTCAGCTTCTGACCTTTGTCTCATTTCATCAAAAAGAAAGTCTCTTGTACCTCGGGGTCTTGTAAATTCCACTTAATTTCCTCCAATAAAAATTTAATAAGTTTATTTGATAAGAATTATATATATTTAATCATATTTAATTAAGATTTTAATCTTTATATAATTAATTATAATTTAAAGATATTATAATTATATATTTAATATAAAAATTTTAATAAAAATAATAACAATAAATTAAAAAAGATAAATTTTATAAGACAACAAAAGAAATAATTAAAATTTCAAAGATAAATTTTAAGAAATTATTTAATTAATTAATAGAAAAAATTAAAATTAAATTTATTATTTATAGAAAATAAATCTATAAATAACCAATATGGAAGATTTAAATATAAATTTATCAATTATAGAAAAATAATCTAAAATTTAACTAATAAATGAAAAATTGAAAAAAAATGTAAAAAGAGAGAAAAATTAATACAAAATATAAGTAATTAGAAAAATAATCTAAAATTTAACTAATAAATGAAAAATTGAAATAAAATGTAAAAAGAGAGAAAAATTAATACAAAATATAAGTAATATATAGAAATATTCTTTAATTAAAACTAATTAATCTATAAAAAAAAATGTTCTGTGATATTATGGAAATAAACGGTGAGACTAAAATATTTGCAGTGATAGGAGACCCAATTGCTCATAGCTTATCTCCAAAAATGCATAATTCAAATATTGAAGCATTATCCCTCAATTATACCTATTTGGCATTTAATGTTAAAGAAGATAATATCCAAAACGTAATTGATGGAGCTAAAAGTTTACAGATTAGTGGTTTAAATGTAACAATCCCACATAAAATTAAGATTATTAAATATTTAGATGAAATCGACCCTCTTGCAGAAAAAATAGGTGCAGTAAACACCATTAAATTTGAATATACACCTAATGGAGCAATAGCGAAAGGTTATAATACAGATGCAACAGGGGCAATGAGGGCATTAAAAGAAAAATGTGATTTGAAAAATAAAAATGTATTGATTCTAGGTGCAGGAGGAGCTGCACGTGCAATAGGATTTGCTTTGTGTAATGAAGAAATCAATTCTTTATGTATTTTAAATAGAAATATAAGTAGAGCATTAGATTTAGCTGGAGATATTACAAGTAAAACTGATTATAATGTAAGATTTGACACATTTGAAAATATTAACTCATACCTTAAAGATACAGATATTTTAATACATACTACACCTAATGGAATGTATCCTAATAATGATGATGAACCACTTGTATATGCCCAACAAATGAATCCTAATATGGTAGTATTTGATATAGTATACAATCCACTTGAAACTACAATACTAAAAGAAGCTAAAAAGATTGGTGCAACTAGAGTTAGTGGTCTTAAAATGTTCTTATATCAAGGAGCGGAAGCATTTACCATATGGACTGGACAGGATGCTAATATTGATGCAATGGAAAAGGTAATTTTAGAATCATCAGGTATTGATGATTTAGGTGATTTTTAAAGATTTAGTTGTGTGATTAAATGGAAAATAATTTCTTATTTGATTTTGATATTAGTGAAGATGATGAAGAATTTACTGACTCAAAAAAAGACCTTTTAAAATTTTTAAAAGAAATAGGTGTAGATACTAGATTTATATCAATATATGATAATAAAATCTATATAAATAATCTTAGATTTTCCAAGTTTTCAAAAAGAAGACAATCAATATTTGAGTCAAAATTTAAGGATAAATTAGTAATTAGATCCTCTCTTTTTCAAGAAATTGCAACAAATGCTTCAAGAGAACTATCTAATACAATAAAACCTAAAATGAAAATATTAATTAAAGAAGATGCAAATCCATTAATTAATATAATTCTTGAACCATATACTCGTAAATATGGTGTAGAACTTATTTATTCAAATAAAAAAGAGTATGATGTAATAGCATCAAACCAAACAATGGATATGGAAATACATTCAATCTGTGAGGATATATTTAAAGGTAAAGGAATAAAGTATCCTAGATTTAATAAAGAATATATTTATCCATTAATTAAAGTTACCCATAAACAAATTAACGATTTTTTAGGTGAAAAATTACTAGAAGAAAAATATGATGATGTATCTGGTGAATTTATAGAATTTTTAGATGATACTGTATCACAATATAAGTTTAATATTTTAAAATCAGTGCAATATTTACAAGAAAATTCAATTAGATAATTAATATTCTTTATTTAATCAAACAATAAATATTATTAACTAAATTAAAAATATAAAAAAAAGACGGATAGAAATAATATTTTAAAATAAAAATTAAATCTAAAACTAAATAGATTAGAAATAATATTTAAAAATAAAAATTAAAGTTGAAAATAAAAATTTAATCTAAAGCTAAATAGAATAGAAACAATATTTAAAAATAAAAATTAAAGTTGAAAATAAAAATAAAAATAATATATTAGAAATAATAATTTACTCTATTACCACTTATTTAAAGAGCTGAAGAACTTATTTAATTATATAATTAAATCATCCTAAAATTTATTTAATAAGAACTCTAAAAATTAGCTATTATAAAACAAAGTTGATAAATATGGATGTAGACTATATTAAAGAAAATTATATATTTGAAAAATTAAATGAAGACCATAACTTAGATGAGTTTGAGTGTGAATCCGAGGATTTAACAAATTTTTTAAAAAAGGATGCTTTAAAACAGCAAAATATGAATTTAAATTTAACACACTTAGTAATTTGTGATGGAACTGTTGTTGGCTATGTATCAATTCTAACGGATTCCATAAAATTAAAAATTCTTGAGGATAAAGAAACTAAAAACACAATATGTAGCAAGTTAAATGTTAGTGAAAACAATGTGATACCCGCAATCAAAATAGGAAGATTTGCAATAGATAGAAAATATTCACATAAAGGATTAGGTAAACATGTTTTTAGAAATGTCTTATTAAGTATTTTGGATATATCTCAAAATATTGTTGGTTTAAGATTTATAACCGTGGATGCATATGCAAATGCATTCGGTTTCTATGTTGAAAAAAACAAATTTAAATACCGTAAAAAAGATCAGAAATATGTTGATTGTATAAAGAACATTATAAAAACAGACCCTGAAAGAAGTTTCAGTCTTTATAAAGATTTAAAAAGTATATAAAATAGAGTTTACAAAAAATATTACCTTGAGAATAAAACAGTTCTCTGATTTCTGATTTCTTTTGCAAACTCTTTATCTTCTTGTGTAGGTGTTTCTTGCATTTCTTTTAAAACTGAAACTGCATCTTCACCTTCAAAAACAGGAGTTTTAGCAATAGGTTTTGCCATATGAAATCACCTCTGAACCTATTCTATTTTACAATTTAACATATATTATTAATCATTTAAATAGTTATGTATACAATAATGATTGAATTAAAATGAAAAGGTGAAAAGTACAAAAAAATTAGTAGATGAAGTTATTTTAAAAATTAACATTCCAAATATTCATGAATTAGCTAAAATAATATGCTTTAACTTTTATAATTATCTTTTTTTATAATATTAATTAAAATATTGGTTTCTTACTTCAGTGTTTTAAGATAAAACATAATCCCCTTTTTCAAGTACATGTCTAAATTTAATAACTTGTGAAGAAGCTATACTTAAACTATATTTACTTTCATTAGGGTAATCTATTGCATAAGTCTTTTTATATCATCATCACTTTTATCTTTAAGGTCACTAGCCCCCAACATAGACATACAATATTTTTTCTGTTTAAATGCATCTATAAGAAAAGCATTTTTACCTGCGGGACCATCCACATATTTTTCATAAATAAACACATTAAAAATAATTTTAAATTAAAAATAATTTTAATTTATGTATTTCTTAAAATTTTATTATATAAATTTATAAAAATAGGAATAACTATATTCTCCAAATTATTAATATTATTTCATCAAAGCTTTATTTAAACTTTTAAATATGTTTATTTGGATTAATCCTTTTTTATTTCATTATAATTATATTAGATTAATTAAATTGATTACATTGAATTTAATATTTTGAATATTTTATTAGAAATTTACAGATAAAAATTATATAAAATATTACTCTTTTAGAAAATTTGAGTTTAGAATTTAATTGGGAACCAATTGGAAATTATGTGAATAAAATATCTGGATTTAAATTTTAATCTAAAGATTTTATTGATAGGGAGTTCCAGTTATAAAAATTAAGAATATTGTACCTCAGGAGGTATTACTTGAAGATACCCAACATGTATCTGACAGATTTTTAATTGAAAAAAGTAATTATGTTTTAACTAAAGGAGATATTTTAATTACATTAACTGGATTGAATGTAAATCAAATGGCCTCTATGTTGGTCAAGTAGCAAAAATAAGTTTTGATGAACCTTGTTTATTAAATCAAAGAGTTGCAAAATTGATTCCTAAAGATAAATTTAAATGTAATATTGATTATTTTTATTATATTTTATCAACAGAAGAAATGCATTATAATTTAGCATCAAGAGCTTCAGGTTCAGCTAATCAAACTAATATTTATCCAACAATTATAAAAAGCATGGAAACATTAGTTCCTCCTTTTGAAATACAAAACAAAATAGTTAAAATATTGAAAACAATTGATGATAAAATCAATATTGATAAAGAAATAAATAATAATTTTATCCAAAGCTGAATAAAGATGTTTGAACTGATTTATCTTTATTGTTTGAATCATCTTTATCTTCATCATCTTTTTTATCTATATCTTTAGATTCTTTATCTTCAACTTTTTCATTTGAATCTTCAGATTTAATCTCTTCATCATTTTCTATTTCTTTTTCTTTAGATTTATTTAAATTAAGATTTTTACTATACTCTTCAGCCCATTTTGCTTGTTGTTCTTCAATTCTTTGAGCTCTTTCTTTTTCCATCTTTTCAACAAATTTTTTAGGAATCTTTTTCTTTCTAAATCTTTTTATCTCATCATCTTCAAGTTCTAAAAAAGAAGAAATTTCATATGCTGTTTTATCATCTTGAAACATTACTTCAAAGTAAGGAAATATTGTATAGGCCATTTCTCTAGAAACATGCATTTTTTCAACCATCTTATCTGCAATATTATCCCTTAAGTTTCTTTTTCCTCTGTATTTACCCATCTTGGAAAAAGATTGAGGAGAAACTACTTTTGTAAATTTCTTATATTTTTCTCTTTTAGATAAAGCAACACCTAGACCCATAAATTGTGTAGCATATCTCCAGTATCCATAATTTCTTGAAGTATTTGTACGGCCAAAGTATATATCTGCTTTTGAAATGTAATCATATGCTCTTTTGATTTCGTTATTATTTTCATATTCTCTTGGAATATTTTCAGCAATATATTCCATTAAAAGTGTTGGATCTTCTTCTACAATCATATCATCACGAATATGAATAATATCCTTGCTTTTTAATACTCGTGTAGTAGCATTAATTACACTTGATCTATCTGATTTTTGTGTAACATTTTCTAAATCTTCCATAGTTAATGTTTTACTTTCCTCAGATAATGCCTGTAAAGTGTTAATAGCAGAACGCATATCTCCATTTGACCTTTTTGCAAGCTCCTTTAATGCATCAGGATCTGCTTCTATATCTTCTTTCTTACAGATTCTTCTTAAATTAACATTGATGGTAGGACTTCTAATTTTTGGCATTTTTATTACTTGACATTTAGTTTTTATAGTAGCTAATCGTTTAGAGTAAAAATCATTAGCCATCATAATCATAGGATGTTTTGAATTTTGAATAATTTTATTTAATGCCCTAGTTCCACCTTTATCCTGATTACCAGCTATACCATCTACCTCATCGAGAATAATAAGTTTTGGTTCATTTGAAAATAGTGAGTGGGTACTTGTTGACTCGCCAATAGTAGACATTAAAATATCATATGAACGTTTATCACTAGCGTTTAACTCTACATATTCTCCAAATTCATGAGCTATAACTAAAGCAAAAGTAGTTTTACCAATTCCTGGTGGACCAACAAGTAATAAAGCTTTTTGTGGATTTCCTTCCTTCCATTGGCTGACCCACTCTTCAATTTGTGCTTTTTGTTTATTATTTCCAATAATATCCTTAAAATTTTGAGGTCTATATTTATCTGTCCATTGCATATTATTAATTCCTGGAAAGTAATATTTTAATTAATTAAATAACTTATTAATAATTAAGAATAAAATTTAGCTATAAATTAAGATTTAACTAAATAATTAATTCATTTTTAGTTTCAAATATTCTATAAGAATTTTGCAAGTAGTGCTTCTAATTGTATCCTTGGATTAGCACCTTCACGTATTCTAAAATCTGTCTCAGCTATTTCTTCTACAAGATTAATATAAATGTTACTGTCCATTCTACCTTCAGTTGCCCTGTTTGTTACATCCTGATAAATTTGAACAACCATATCTTCCCCACTAGTACCCTGTAAAATCATAGTTTCTCTAAGTAAATCTCTTGCTTTCATAAAATCCCCAGATAATGCAGCAGTAACCATATTATTAATATCTTGAGGTTTGGATTTACTTATAACATCATAAACAGAATCTTCTGTAATTTCTTCACCTTCTGTTGCTGCAGATTGCAATATATTAACAGATTTACGCATATCTCCTTCTGCAAAATAAACTATAGTATTAATACCTTCATCAGTATAATCAAAATTCTCTTCTTTGCAGATATACTCTAAACGAGCCATTATATCTTCTTTTTTAATAGGTGCAAATCTAAAAATTGCACATCTTGACTGAATAGGGTCAATGATTTTAGATGGGTAATTACACGATAAGATAAATGAAGATGTTTTGGTATACATTTCCATTTCACGTCTTAAAGCATGCTGAGCATCTTTAGTCATATTATCCACTTCATCTAAAAAGATTATTCTAAATGGAGCTCCAACAGGTTTAAGTTTACAGAAGTTTTTTATTTGATTTCTTACCGTATCAATACCTCTTGCATCAGATGCATTTAATTCTAAAAAATTATTTTTCCAATATTCACCTAAAACAGATTTTGCTAAAGCAAGTGCAGTTGTAGTTTTACCTACACCTGCAGGACCAGAAAACATTAAATTTGGCATACTTTTTTCATTAGTATATTTTTTTAATCTTTTTACAATATGTTCTTGACCTACAACTTCATCAAGAGTTTGAGGCCTGTATTTTTCAACCCACGGTCCTATCATAATTTCACCATCAAATAAATTTTATAAAAGATTTATATTAATAAATAAAAAACACCTAGCTAGTATATAAATATAAGATATAAATTTTTTAATTTAATAATTTAAATAAATAATAATATTAGAAATATTTAATTACATTAAATTTATTTATTATGCATATTATAGTTTTCAATCAATATAATATTTAGTATAATGATACCTTAAAAATAATAATATGAATTTTTATAACTTTCTTTAAAAATCTTTTTATATAAAATAAATAATTTAATAATAATATTAAATGATTTTATTGGATTTGATTGTCTATAACATATTTTAAAAGTAATTTCATAGAATACCAATCCTTCCTATTGAAATATGTATTTAAAATAGATTTAGAAACATTTAAAGAAGCTTTTTTACTTAATAAACCAAGTCTATATTGATCAATAATATGGATAATTAATGAAACATATCCTACAAGCTCAGGATTTTTAGAAATTTTAACTAAAGATATAATAAATTCTTCTTTCTCTTTTTGACTTTTAACAGATATATACTCATTATAGAATGGTTCCAGATTCATTTGATATCTATTTAATCTTATAAGAGCATTTAATTGATAAGTTGGAGTTAACCATTGAAGTTTAGCTAAAGAATTTTTTATAGATTTAATTACAGCTTTTCCAATCAACTCTCCAATTTTTGCATGTTTGCTCATATTTTCAATAAAGTTTTCACTATCTAAGTTTGAAAATATTGCAATTCCATCAGTACCAGTTCCTGTAGCAATATTGTTAGAATAATTACTTGAAGTCATCAAATCTCTTAAAGCTACTGTTTTTGCCTCAACAGCAATCATTTCTGCTAAAAGAAGAGAGCTTTCATCTAATTTAGCATTGATTAAAATAATAGTATTGATTGTTCCAGGTTTTTTAGGATTAATTTTAGTATTTAAATCTGAATAAAGATTATATTCACCATTAATTTCATAATATGAAGCCTCATCACCAGCAGACACTTGATTTACTCTAACACCAGCAGTTGTGATAGCTACAACTTCAATTTTATCATAACTTTCAATTGCAATAGAATATTTATTAATATCTGCAGAAGTAACCATTCCACTTAAATTCTCATTATTTAAATTTAATTGCTTAAAATAATCTTTTGATAATTTTTCCAAAAACTTCAATATTCCTCCATTGTAGTATTTATCAATATTTTCTTGTGACAACTGATGATTAAATACTGCAGTTAAATCTTCTCTATATCCACCATTTAACCAAGATGTTACTATACCATTTTTTTTAGTTTGAAATTTCACTACTATAGAATCATGATTTAAATATATTTCATCTTGATTTATTGTTTTTGAAATAAGTTTAAATTCTTCTTTTTTATCTTCTGTTATCATAGAAACATCACATAAATTCATAAGTAAAAAAATATTTCCTAAGGAATATTATTTTTAATTTTATATAAAATTTAAAGTTTAAAATATATATAATATAATATTAATTATTTAATCTTTATAATAAAAAAAGTGAAGGATTTATTAAAATATATAGTAAATTTAAAAAAAAAATAAAATTAAGGAATTTAATTAATAAATCCTTAATTTAATGTTTATTCTGGATTTAAGTATTTGAACTTATTATATTTGGAAGATATTTATCTTTAACTCTTTCAAATATCTTTTTAAACCAGTTATATAATATTGCTAAAAGTATTGCATTTGACACACCATGAGTTAAATCATAGGTTAATCCTGCAATAACTATTGCAAAGTATTGACTGATTTCTATTGTACTTCCAGCGAAGAAAAGTGCGGAGATATCTGTTATCCAACCATATAAAAATCCCCATACAAATCCAAATATTAATCTGAAAGGTATACTATCAAATTTGGAAGTTAAATATCCGGCACTTGCTCCCATAAGTCCCCAAGCTAGCATTTGGAAAATAGTCCATTCTCCCAAACCACCAAAAAAGCTAGTGACTAAAGCAGTAAGAGCACCTACGAGGAATCCTTCTTCCTTACCAATAACAACACCTACCATTATTATAATAAATGAAGCTAGGTTTACAGATGGTATTGATACTAAAAGGAGTCGTCCAACAGTTGCAATTGCAGTTAATACAGCTATTAAAACTATAGATTCAACTGGTGGTTTTGACTGTTCATACATTTTAAAAACAAAATATATTATACCTATAATAAGTAAAAGTCCAAAAATCAAAAGTAAAATTGAAAGTGAACTATTAGCAGCCCCTCCACTTATATTAGTAGCCAAAATTTGAATAAAATCTTGAATTATCATATTACACCTCTAAATAATAATTTATTTAATAATAATTTAAGAAAAATCAATAATTTATCTTAAAATTTATTCTAAACCCCATAAGGTCTTAACATCATCTAATGTAACAGCCTGAGGGATATAATCTTTTACCATTCTATTTACAAAGGTTGTATAAAAGTTATTTTCCTTAAATATGAGCTTAGGAGTATCATCAATTTGAATATCTTTATCAAATAGCATTATACAACGCTTACAATTTTCTGCAACAAAATCAAGGTCATGACTTGTCATAATTATGGTTATGCCCTGACTAATTAAAGTATTTAAAATATTTGCCATATTTTTATTAGATATTGGATCTAAACCTTTAGTAGGTTCATCTAAAATTAAAACATCAGTATTTTGAACTAATGTCTTAAGCATAATAATTTTTTGTTGTTCACCTCCACTACAATCATAAGGATGATTATCAATCAAATGTGAAATATCAAAGAAATTTATTAAATCTTTAAAACTATAATTAATGTTTTTAAATTTTAGTTTGTTTAAAATATCAGATTCTATAAAATTTTCCCCCTCTAATTTTAAAAGACTATTATAAATGTCTTTATTGAATTCTTCTTGATGATAATAGTTAGAATTTAATATTGATTCTAAAAATTCTTCTTTAATAGTATCTTTAGAAAAATGTATCATAGGGTTTTGATGAACATAAGCTATCTTTAAATTTTTGCTATATTTTACTTTTCCTTTTATAGGCTTTAAAATCCCTGCTAATACTTGTAGAAATGTTGATTTACCTGCACCATTTCCTCCAATTAAACTTACAAAGTCTCCTTTGTTTAATTTAAAATCAATATTTTTTAAAACCAGATTTTTCTTCTCATATGCAAAATAGATATCATTCATGCTTATAAGAGTATCTTTATTATTTGAAAATGGAAGTATGTCTTTAATTGTTTTTTTAGTAGAATTAAATTTTTTAGTATTTCCAGATACATTAGCTTCAGTGAAACTGTTATTTTTTTCCATATTTTCATTTATTTTCATTAGATTATCATGAATTGTATCAAGGTATTGTCTTCCTTGTCGAATACTTAATGGAGTATTTGTGTATTTTCCATATTTATTGGATAGCTCATTATAAATTTTGGTTACAGTTGGAAGATAGTTTGCAAATATCTCATCATTTATCACTTCTTTACATATCTCACGACTATTATTGTTAAAGACAATTTTACCATCTTTTAGAAATACCGCATAATCAATAAATGGAAATATTCTATCAGACTTATGTTCACTCATAATAATAGTTATGGAGAACTCTTCATTCAATCTTCTAATAATAGATAAAAATTCATATGAAGCAATAGGATCTAATTGAGACATAGGTTCATCAAGAAGAAGTACTTTAGGTCTTAAAACCAATAACGAACAAAGATTAATCAACTGCTTTTGTCCACCAGATAGTTCATGGACTTTCTTATGTAAAAGATCATTTATTCCAAAGAAAGCAACAATTTCACTTATACGATTTCTTATCTCTTCAGTTGGTAGTCCAATATTTTCAAGTGGAAATGCAATTTCCTGAATAACAGTATCTGTAACTATTTGACTGTCAGGATTTTGGAAAAGATAACCTATTTCACATGCAGAAATAGAGTCTTCTAATTTGGAAATTTCACATCCATTATATTTAATATGGCCTTCACCTACTCCACTTGGCATTAATTCTTTTTTTAAATTAGTTAAAAGAGTAGTTTTACCACATCCTGATGGCCCACATAGAAGAACAAAATCTCCAAAGTTAATATTAAGATTAATATTCTCTAAGGATTTTTTTGTAGAATTTAAATATGAAAAACTATAATTATCAAATTCTATTAATGCCATAACAAACGCTCCTTAATTTCCAAATAAATTAATGGTAATAAAAATATTATAAATGCAAAATAATAGATATTTAAAGGCAAATCACTAAATGAAAAATCAAAAGACGGATAAATATTAATTATACCATATCCTTGCATAAATCCTGCTGTAACTATTGATACAGTGAAAATAATAAGCAGTAAGAAGAATATATCTGCAAGAGAATAATCATAAGATAAATAACTTGTTCTATTATAAGCATTATATCCTCTAGCTTTCATAGATTTTGCTGTAAACATTGATTCTTCTAAAGACCATGAAACCGTTACAGCCATAATTTTTCCAATAACTTTTGATTCTTCTCTAATTTTATGGAATTTTTTTGATGAATTTAACTTAGCTAAAAATTTAGAATTAGAAGAAGATTCTATATTTGATATATTAGAGTCAAATTCTTCTAAATTATTATCATCATTACTATTTTCTAAGTTAATCTCCACACCATTTGATTTTAATTTATTTAATTTTTGAATTTCAATAGTTCGTGAATTAATAAGAGGAACAAATCTTAAAGCCATAACTATTACCATAGATATAACTGGAAGCCTT
Organism: uncultured Methanobrevibacter sp.; assembly: GCF_905235195.1. Lineage (GTDB taxonomy): Archaea > Methanobacteriota > Methanobacteria > Methanobacteriales > Methanobacteriaceae > Methanarmilla. The sequence goes on from NZ_CAJOKH010000031.1 coordinate 29,777, forward strand.
TTAGAGAAAATATAAAGCATATCCTGATAAGTAACTGATCTATTATATGATGAGAAGATTAAAATAACAATTAAAAGTGCTAAAGACATTAGAACACCAAATGCAAATGCCTCATAAGTTATAAAAAAGTTTTTAAACAAATAAATCTTATGAACTCCCTGCTTATTAAGCAATGGATTCAGTATTATAATTAGTATACTTAAAGGTAAAAATAACTTCATTATATTCTTTAATTCAGAACTAATTCCCTGTAGTGAAATTAATACTAAAATTAAAATTAAAAAGCTTAAAAGAAAATAAGGGTCACGTATAATAAATGCAAAGACAATCATTATAAAATAATAAATTAAATAAACTAGTGGATGTATTCTTGTAAGTTCCATATTATTATCCCATTTTACATTTTCTTAAAATTGTATACTGATTATTATAGATATATGTAATTGGAATATATAAATGTTTCTTTAAAAAATATAAAGTTAATTTGAATAAATTTCTAAAAAAATCTAACTCATTTTAATAGTAAATCAATTTTATAAATTAATGACCCTAAATAAGGATTAAAAATTGTTTAAAAAATTTATATATTCTTTATTTAAAATATCATTTAAAATTAATAGAGATTATAAAAAATTTATACTTACAAATTATTTTTTTATTTTATGAAATAATTTTAAAAATTTAAAAATTCAAAAAAGATACAATTATTAAAAAATTTAATTTAAAGATAAAATTAAATAAAACTAATTAAATATAATAATCTATTACAGAAATAGATTGGTTTAAATTTGAAAATAAAGATAAGGATTTTCCTTTTTATAATAAAAACCCCTACATTCCGAAATGGGGTTGGAATGTTTTATTGATTGCTACATTAATTGGACTAATCTTTTCTATAAATTCTAATATTATATTTGTAATATTATCATGTATTGTTCTTATTGTTCCAGTTTTATATTTCTTAAATTGGGATTATAAAGCAATATTTCAAAAAACCTAGCTTTAAAGATATACTTCTAGCTATTGGTCTTTTTATTGGATATATAATATATACTCTAGTTATAGGGTATTTATTACAAGGTGCCGGCGCTCATGGTGCAAACAAAACTAAAGATGATTTTTATACTAATAGTGATGTTAAGCCAAGTAAAAGCAAAGGTGAACTTAGTGCATATGATGTGGCTGAAAGACAAAGAGATAAGAATCTATAAAAAAAAATATGGAGGGGATTAATTATGAGAGAGATAGATGAATCTAAATATCCTATGACTGAAGAGGAATATATTAAAAGAATTAAAGAATTATATCTTGAGCATAGTACATGGGATATGCCTACTAAATTAGGATACATAAACAGTGAACAAGGATTAGAAGATATGAAAGACGAATATAGAAATTCATGCGGGTATTATGATCAATATGTGAATGACTATCCTGATTACCCAAATACTGCATTTGAGGAATGTGGTTTATTAAGCTGTGTTAGTGAATTGGATCTATTAACGGAGTTTTATTGATAATAATTTAAAATAGTATTGATGAGTATTTAACTGAAAACTAAACTTAAATATCATTTTATGTTTAATTTAATTCTTTAAACCCTTATTTTACGAAACTTGATGAGGTAAATATTCCAATGTGGATTAAAAAGTAGGTAAAGATAGTGAACTTCAATTATTAATTCACAATCATCCATTTCACACTTCTCCATTTCCATCATTCGATGATTTTGAGAATTTCACAACATTGGGAATTAAATATGGGGTTGTTACAAATGACTATGGTACCATTATTATTAAAAATAATGAAATTGAAAAAAATAAAAAATTACTTGAAATTAAAGATAAAAATGGAGAAATTATATTAAAAAAAAGTATAAATAAAATTAGAGATAATATGATTGATGATTTTGAAAAAATTTCTAACATTAATTTTGATGAGGAAAATTCAGAACACAATGAATTAATTAGCGAATTTGTAGATAACCATAAAGAAAAATATATTAAACAATATCAAAATGTTTTAAATGATTTTGATATGAAGATAATATTTTAGGGGCCTGAATTTTTTAGTTCTCAGATAATTGTTGTATTGCTGTTTTTGAGTTAAATCCTAGTAATATGATTAATGCTCCTAAAAATACATTCAAAT
>NZ_CAJOKH010000032.1 GCF_905235195.1 uncultured Methanobrevibacter sp.
CAAAGGCACCATTAAAAACAGACCAACAAAAACTAAAAATCAACAAAAAAGAAGAGCAAATATCACTCTTAAAATTTTGCTCTATCTAGCACCCTATTTTTATATAATTACTTTCTTATTTTTAAGACGGCATATAAATTATTTAAAAAAAAAGTTTTAGACTTTTAAAATCAGCACAAAGAAAAATATAAAAAGTAAAAACTAAGAAAAAGGATTAATATTAAAACTAAAGAAATTGAACAAGATAAAAAAACAATCAAAAAGTAAAACAAAAGAAAATAAAAAAGATTAAAAAAGAAGAAAAAACAAATAGAAAAAATTAAAAAATTAGAAAAAAAACAAGAAAATAAGCTAATATTAAAAGAAAATAAACAAAAAATAGAATAAACATGATAATTTCTAAAAAAAAAGAAAAAAATATTAAATAAGATATACCTATTTAGACTCTGCTTTAACAATGTCATTTTCAGATCTTTTAATTAATTCTTGTAAAGCATTAGTAACATTAGGTGGAATTGAACCTTCCTCTTTATTTAATATAACATTAGAAATTGTATTTGCCAATACAAAAATAGCATGTTTATGTTCAGCTTTAGTCCTATGAATATGATGAGGACTAATATTTAAATCAATATACACACTACAATCATTTTCTAATTCATCATTTTCAGCTAAATATTTTAATACATAAACTAAAAATTGATGCATTTGAATCATTTCATCTTTATACATAATTACTCATCCCAAAATATGTATTAAAAATAATAAATCTTATGATTTATCATTTTAATTAGATAAAAGTTTTTAAATAACATTATTTGTCAATTAATAAGTTAAATAATAAATCAATACCCCTTTTAATCATAATATTAAAGATTTTGAAATTTTATTTTTAAAAATTTTAAACAATGAATTATAAGATAGAATTTTAGTAAAAAATTTAGAATAAATTTAGTATTTTTTACTATAAAATATAAATTTCATTTAATGTTAAAATTTAAAAGATAAATTAATTAATTTTATAAAAATTTTATATTTAATAATTATATTTTTAAGTTTATAAACTTTATGTTATTAAAAATACAATTATATTTAAAAGATTTGGATAAACTTTCATTCTATTAAATTTATTATAAAAATTTAAAAATCAATAAATTATATTATAATCCTTTAAAATTAATCAAAATAAACATGGAAATAATCAAAATCCAAAGAATTTATAAGAATAATTTGATAATATTGGTTAGAATGAATTTAAATTATAAAAAAAATATATAATATATTTTTATTTGGAATATGAAAACTCAATAGAATAATTAATAATTGATAATTTAATGGATAAAAAATGTATTATTTATTAAATTAAATAAATTAAATTAAAATCATAAATAAATATACAATTTACACCGATAAATTATAATTAAACAAATAAACTAATGTTAAACTAAATAAAATTTAATTATCCTCTTTAAATCTAATTTTTACGGAGTCTGCATGGGCATAGAAACCTTCATATTCTGCAATAGGAACAATAGTATTTTTAAGTATATTTAAACCTTCTTTTGAAACTTCCTGAACAGTAGGTTTTTTTATAAAATCTTCAGTAGATAATCCTGAATACATTCTAGCACCACCTGCAGTTGGAAGTACATGGTTTGTACCTGAACCATAATCCCCGCAAGCCACTGGAGAATAATCCCCTATAAAAATAGAACCTGCATTATTAATTTTAGATAAAACATTATTATTATCCTTAGTTGAGATTATCAAATGTTCTGGAGCATATTTATTAGTCAAATAAATTCCCTCATCAATATCACTAACAAGAACTATTTTTCCTCTTTTAGAAATTGAAGATTCAATAATTTCTTTTCTAACTGCCTTTTGAGTTAGGCTTTCAATTTCTTGATTAACCTCATTTGCCAAATGCTTAGAGTCAGTTACAAAAATACATGCAGCATTTGGATCATGCTCTGCCTGTGATAAAAAATCATGTGCAATAAATTCTGGATTAGCTGTATCATCTGCAAGAATAAGTAACTCTGAAGGACCTGCTGGAAATTCAATATCTACATCACCGTATACAAGTTTTTTAGCACCTGTAACAAAGATATTTCCAGGACCTACAATTTTATCAACTTTGGGTACAGATTCAGACCCATATGCCATAGCACCTATAGCTTGAGCACCACCAACCTTATATATTTCATCAGCTCCTGCAATATGACTAGCAACAAGAATCGCGGGAGTAATCTTTTTATCCTTACCTGGTGGTGTACAGCAAACAATTTTTTTAACACCTGCAATTTTTGCAGGTATAACAGTCATTAATATAGTAGATGGATAAGCAGCTCTTCCACCTGGAATATAACAGCCTACAATTTCAAGCGGTCTTATGATTTGACCTGCACTAACACCAGAAATAACATCCATATTCCATTCTTTTGGAATTTCCGCCTTATGAAACTTTTTAATATTATTTGCTGCACTTTTAAGTGCATCTATTAGAGAACTATCAATTTCATCATAAGCCTGTCTGATTTCCTCATCTGATACCAACATAGTGTCTAATTTAACACCATCAAACTTTTCAGTGTATGATAAAATAGCTTTATCCTTATTTTCTTTAATATCAAGTAAAATATCGTTTACAGTTGAAATAATATTATTAATGTCTTCTTCTGATCGTTTAATAATTTCTTCCAAATGATCTTCACTATAATTTATTACATTCATCTTATCACTTAAAAAATAAAAAAAGAATTAAGGTGTTAATCTGTGTCTATCCCTTGGGAATAAAACACATTCTCTAATGTTTTCAACCCCAGTTAAAACCATATTTAACCTATCAGCACCAAGACCCCAACCTGCATGTGGAGGCATTCCATATTTAAATGCTTTTAAATATGATTCAAATGATTCTGGAGATAAATCTTTAGCAATCATTTGTTCTACCAAAAGGTCATATTGGTGGATACGAGTAGCTCCTGATGATAATTCAAGATTTTTATACATTAAATCAAAAGCATGACATTTTTGGCTTTGATCTTCACATGGCATTACATAGAAAGGTTTAATTTCGGTAGGCCATCCACTCAAGAAGTAGAAATCATCCATCGCATCTCCTAAAACTTTTTCAGCTTCACGAGATAAATCTTCACCATATTCCATTTCTATTCCACGAGCATTAATTAAATCAACAGCTTCATCATAATCAATATCTTGGAATTTACCTTGAGGAACTTCTAATTTATAATCTAAAATATCTAATTCATTTGAACAGTTGTCATTAACATCATTGATGAGTTTTACCATCATATCATTTAAGATATTTTTAACATCGGTATCATCCATAAAAGAAGCTTCCATATCAATAGAAATAGCTTCGTTTAAATGTCTTAAGGTATCATGCTCTTCTGCTCTGAAAATTTGACCAATTTCATATACCTTATCGAATCCTGCAGACATCATCATTTGTTTATATAATTGAGGAGATTGTCCGAGGAAAGCTTCTCTTTCAAAGTAAGTAATTGGGAAAAGTTCAGTACCTCCTTCAGTAGCTGAAGCTACAAGTTTAGGAGTATTGATTTCAATAATATTATTATCAGCAAAATATTCACGAATAGATTTAAACATTTGATTTCTAATTTTAAATATAGCTGATACACCAGTTTTTCTTAAATCTAAAAATCTAGAATTTAATCTAGTATCTATCTCTGCTTTTACTTTTTCAGTTGGATCCATTGGTAATGGTTGATCCGCCATATTTAAAACTGTAATTTCAGATGGCAATATTTCAACACCATTAGGTGCCTTAGAAGAAGATTGAACCTTACCCTTAATAGCAACAACAGATTCTTTCCTAAGTGCTCTAATATCTTCCAAAATTTCTGCAGGTAATTTTTTACTTGGCGCAGTAACTTGTATTCTACCTTCAATATCTCTTATAAGTAGAAATATAATTCCCCCTAAATCACGAATTTCATGAACCCATCCCATAATAGTAACTTCTTCATCTATTACATCTTCAGTTACACTACCAGTATAATGGGTTCTTCTTAAGTCTCTTAATAAGTATTCCACTTAATTCACCTCATATAATAAAAATAATATGATAAATATTTTTTTAATAAGAAATTAATTTTATAAAAATAATTATAAAAAAGAATTTATTATAAAAAATAATTTTAGAAAAATTATTTCATATATACTCAATATTTAATATTTTTAATTAATAAACTTTATATAAAAATACCTAATAATACAAAGATTTTTTTGATAATTATAAATGATATTTAAATCTTTGATATGGATTTTTTTATGATAAAATAATATTAATAAAATTAAATTAAATAAAATAAAAAATGATATAAATTATTCTTCATCATCCTCTTCAGGAGGCAATTCAAATGCTATTCTTAATGATTTTTCAATTGCATCAGCGGTTTTATCCAAATCATCTTCTGTATGTTTAATAGATACAAAATTACATTCATATTGACTAGGTGGGATGAAAACCCCATTATTAAGCATTTCTTTAAAATATGTTAAGAATTTTTTTGTATCGCAAGTCTGCACATCAGCATAGTTGTGAACCTCTTTATCTGTAAAGTATGTCTGGAACATTGAACCTATACCAATAGCTCGAATATTTAAATCAAGATCCTCAACAATATCGTTAATTGAATCTCTTAAATATTGACCTTTTTTATTTAGCTGATTATAAAATTCATAGTCTAATTGTTCCATAGTTGCAAGACCTGCATTAATAGTAATGGGATTTCCATTAAAGGTACCTGCTTGATAAATTTTACCCTCTGGCGCCATTAATTTCATAATATCCTTTCTTCCTGCAACAGCACCAACAGGGAAACCTCCACCTAATATTTTACCAAAAGTAACTAAATCAGGTTTAATATCAAAGTATTCTTGAGCACCTCCCCTTGCAAGTCTAAAACCAGTAATGACCTCATCAAATATTAATAGTATATCTTTTGATTCTGTAATTTCACGTACAAATTCTAAAAAACCTTCATCTGGCACTACACATCCAATGTTTCCCATTACAGGTTCAATAATCACAGCAGCTATATCATCATCACTTGCTATAAGTTTTGTTAATGCATCCTCATCATTAAATGGGCATGATAAGGTATTTTTTGTTGTATCTTCAGGAATACCAAATGAATCAGGTAAACATGCACCAGCAGAACCTGATTTTACAAGTACATAATCATGTGCACCATGATATGTTCCTTCAAATTTAATAATTTTATTTTTACCAGTATAACCTCTTGCAAGTCTAATAGCACTCATTGTAGCTTCAGTTCCAGAGTTACAAAATCTGACCATTTCAGCACATGGAACCCTACTTACTACTTCTTTTGCAAGTTTTATCTCTGCTTCTGTTGGAGCACCATAAACAGTACCAAGTTTTAATTGATGAGATATTTTATGAGTAATTTTTTCATTAGCATGACCTAAAACCAATGGCCCATAAGCAAGACAATGATCAATATATTCATTTCCATCAACATCATAAATTTTACAACCATAACCTTTCTCAACAAAAAAAGGATAAGGTTCATATGCTCTTACAGGAGAGTCAACTCCTCCAGGAATATAATCTTTAGCTATAATAAACATTTCTCTAGATGACATCATTTGAATCACGATTTATTCTTTTTTTTAGTTATTATTTGTTTAAAATTAATAAATTAATAATCTAATTAATTAATGAATTAAATTAATAAGTTATTTGCCTAAAAAATTAAATTGTTAAAATATTTTAATTACATTAATAATTTTCATTTTTTAAAGTTGATATTAAACTATTTATACATGCAACAGCAACAGGTGTTCCTCCTTTAGGCCCATGAGTGATTACATGAGGAATCTCTGTATTTGCCAGTACTTCTTTTGAATCAGCAGCTTTTACAAAACCTACGGGAACTCCAACTATTGACCTTGCATTTAAGTCTTTAGATTCTACCAATTCAATTGATTTTAAAAGTGAAGTTGGAGCATTTCCAATAACAATTATTCCTTCAAAACCTTCAAGAGCAGCATATTCCATTGCAGCAGCTGCCCTAGTAATACCTTTATTTTTTGCATATTCTTTAACTTTTTCATCTTTAATATAAGAATATACATTTCCATCATATTGGGTTATTCCAACTTTAACCATATTAATATCAGTTAAAATGTCTTCATGTTTTTCAAGTGATTTAAGACTTAAATCTACAAAATCATTACTTATAGATACAAGTTTTCCATATTCAGAATCTGCAGTAGAATGTACAATTCTCTCAACAATATCCTTTTCTGCGGGATTTAAATCTTTTATATCCTCACTAATAAGTGAACGTATAATATCTCTACTTTCAGTAGCAATATCCATACCTTCTTTAGTTGATGCTCCCATAAACATTTTATCACATTATTTTTCTTTATGCATTTAAATAAGTTTAATATTTTATATAATTAATAAGTATATTATTAAAAGTTTTTATAATTAATTAAATTTTCAAATATAATTAAATTATTTTAAAAATTTTGAAACTATAATTTAAAATAAAATTTTATATATTATGAAAAAATAGTAAAAATCTAGTTTAAAACGAGAATATAAAATAAGATTATCCTAATAAAATATTGCATATACTACATTCCACATATCCGAATACTATTGGTTTAAAACTAATACTGAATTTAAAAATAATAGTGCTGTTTTAAAACTAATAGTGCTATTTAAAACTAATGTGCTGTTTTAAAACTAATACTACTAAATTTAAAACTATACTATTTTAAACTCATAGCTGCAGATTGACCTGCCAAATATCCTGTTGTAAAGGCTATCATCAAATTATATCCTCCTGTTGGACCGCATACATCCAATGTTTCACCAGAAAAGTAGAGACCAGAAACAATTTTTGATTCCATAGTTTTAGAGTTAATCTCATTTAGATTTACTCCTCCAACAGTTAGAAATGCTTTTTTATCCATTATTCCTGTAACAGTTAATCTAAAGTTTTTAAGAATTTCAACAATTCTATTTCTATCCTTTTTTGTTAAATTAGCCAAAGTAATATTTTCATCAATATTGATTTTATCTAAAAAGTATTTGATAAAATTATTAGGCAAATATTTCCTTAAATAATTATGTAATTCCTTTTTAGAAGTTGAATCTGCAATAAATTCATTATTAATTATATCTCCCGGGATTTCTGGCAGAAAATCAATATTTATATCTTCATTTTTAAAGTTTCTCCTTTTTTCAAGTAAGTCATAATCCTGATTTTTAATAAAATCATTACTAAGGTTAAGTACTGCTGGACCTGTAAGACCATTATGGCTTATAAGCATATCACCAAAACTTTCAATATTTTGATTTTGGCTATTTTTAAATGAAAGTTTTATGTTCCTAAAGCTTAATCCTTTAAGAGATATTAAACTATTATCATCTATGATAAAAGGAAAGGTTCCTGGTTTTAATGTAGATATATGATGATTGAATTTTTCTGCAATTCTACAGCCATCACCAGTTGAACCTGTAAGAGGATAAGTTGCACCTCCTGTTGAAACAATGAGTTTTTTTGCTTTGATTTGTTTATTGTCATTAGACTTTATTTCAAATATATTGTTGCAATTAAGCTCCACATCAATTACATTAAAATTAAATTTAATATCAATAGCATTTTTATTTAAATAAGATTTTAAAACATCTAAAACAGATTGAGACGTGTCAGTAATTGGGAAAACCCTATGATTTTCTTCCTCTTTAAATTCAAGCCCTTTTTTCCTAAATATATCAAGTAATTTTTCGTTTTTTAAATTATAAAATGAGTGTTTTAAGAATTTAGCTTCAATTTTACTGTATTTGTTAAGTGTTTGTTTAATAGGAGTGCAATTAGTAATATTACAACGACCCTGACCTGTAATTAATAATTTACATCCACAAGAATCATTCTTCTCTAAAATTGCAATTTTTATATCATTGTCTTGGCTAGCACTAATAGCAGCCATCATTCCACTAGCCCCACCACCAATAATTGCAATATCATATACCATAAAATTTAATATATAATTTAGTATTATTAAAATTTTTTAGAAGTAGATTAAAATATAATAAACTAAATTTTAAAAAAAAAGTGAAAATAAAAAAATCCTATTAATATATTTTAAATATAAATAAAAAAGGAATACATAAGTCAAAATAAGTTTAAAAATAAAAAACAATTATTAAAAGCATATGGAAATTAAATAAAAATGAATTATTAAATAAGTAAAATTATTCACTTATCTTTAATTTTTAAAATTTTTAAATTAATTCATTGTTTCAAGGCCTCTCATGTATAAAAAAGTAGTGAAAGCACCTTTAGGAGTCATAACAATATTGCCTTGAGAATATTGGCTAAAAGCTTCCTGAACCATAGCAGATTTAACACTTGGATCTTTTGCATTATTAATAACTTCCCTAACAATATCCATCATAGAAACATTAGCATTACCTCCGCTATAAGGGTCTCCTATTATATCAAAAGAATTAGGGGTAAATGTTTTATTGCCAACAGTAACAGGTCCTGCTTCTTTTAAAATAGCAGATAATGCCTCTGCATTAATAGCAATTACTCCATCAATTGAAACATTACAATTATATTCAACAATTTCTTTAGCATTGCCCATTGATGATTGATCATCATCATACCAGAAAGCATCATGAAGAAGTAATGAAGATCCTGCACCTTTATTCTGTGCTTCGATAGGTTCCTGTTTATTTGGATCAACCATACCAGAAGGATATACGGGAGAATAATTTTTAAAAGTTCCATTTTCTAAGTGAATAATAAATACCATATCACATGCACCCATACCCAGACGAGGTTCACTTTCATCAATAATACATAACAATACGTCCTTATCACCTTCAGCCATATCTCCATGATAATTATCCGTATCAAAAAATAGAATACCTGCATAATTTACAAGTAAACCCATCAATAACACAAATAGAATTGCAATTATTAATTTATTAGTTCTTTCCCTATTACTCACTTAAAAAATATTTATAATTATAAATTTCAAAATCTACAATAAATTATAAAAATAATTGATTAAATATAAATATAATATAATATTTATCAATATATTTAACATATATTAAAATTTATTTATTGATTTATTTTTATTTTATAATTTATATGGAAATTATTTGAAAACTTGAAATTGAAACTTAATAAAAATTAATCTAATTATTTAGTAAAGATATTAACTATATTAAATTCATTGACTTATTGTAAAGCTTGTTTCAATTTAGCGAGCTCATATGCCAAAAATAAACTTCTTCTATAACCTTCAGCACTTTGGTCTCTACTTGTATCTATATATATTTCATCTATCCCCAAAGTTACAGCACCATAACTTGGCCATTTACATAATAAAACCAAAATTCTAAAGATATAATTTCCAATTATACCATCTGGAGCAACAATAATATTGTTTTTATCATTAATTGCTTGTTCAATGAGAATATAATAATTTTTTACACTAAAATCAATATTTTTAAATTTAGTATCTTTAGCTAAATCATCTTTAACTAACTTTTCTAAGATTTCACTATCCTTTAGGGCAAAATCAACGTTAGGATTTCTATTATAATCATCAGCCCTACCCGAAGATAATATTGCAATTTTCGGAACTTTACCTAATTTTAAAATAAATTCACTCGCCTGCTTTATAATGACCTTTTTATCTTCTACAGTCTGACCCTCATCAATACCAACTGGCAATATTAAAAAATCATAATCATCAGAGTGTATATATGTTCCACGATTAATAGAGGTGTTATTACTTGATTTTTTTAAACTTTTAATCACATCAGAAGCAGACAAGGAACCTCTTACTACACCGCCAACATCAGGATTATTTATAGCTTCCAATAATCCTTTATTTGATTTAACAAATTCTACTTCAAAGTCTTCTATATTTGAAGCTCCTTTTAGAATATTTGTATTTTCACCTAATCCTGCAACAATTTTTATCATATAATAAAATAATATTTATAAATTAATAAATTTATTTATAAAAATAACTATTAGTAAAATCTTTGTAATTATTTTTAAAAAAGAAAATATAGTTTAAGGTATTATTTTAAAATGTAGAAAATATTATAAAAAAAAATAAAGGATAATATTCATTTTTTTTTATGAATTAAAGCAAATTAATAATTTAAAAATTAATTAAGAGTGAAAGTATAATTAAAGATTGATAAAAAAATTAGAAAAAATAAAAAATAATATAACATAGATATAATATAAATATTTATTAATTATAATTATAGAATATCAATAATTAATTTTTAAATTATAAATAATTAATTATAAATTGATTTTATTAAAAAAGTAATAAAAGGTTTGAAAATGGCAGTGAAATTTATCTATAGCCTATATGAATGGTACATAATGAAACATTTAGACCCTGAAAAAATGCCTAAGCATATTGCTATAATTATGGATGGAAACCGTAGGTACAGTAAGATACAGGGAAATATAGATGTTGTAAAAGGTCATGAAATAGGTGTTGACACCTTAGAGAAAGTATTAGATTGGGTTATAGATTTAGGTATTGAAATTATTACTGTTTATGCATTCTCTACTGAAAATTTCCATAGGAACCCCCATGAAGTAGAGGGTTTAATGAAATTATTTGTAAAAAACTTTAAAAGATTAGTTACCCATGAAAAAATTCATAAAAACGAAGTTAAAGTTAATGTTGTAGGTAAAACTGAACTTCTACCTGACGAAGTTAAAGAAGCTATAAGAGAGGCTGAAGAAGCAACAAAACAATATAAAAAACGGGTATTTAACCTTGCAATTGGATATGATGGTAGACTTGAAATTATAGATGCATTTAAAAAAATCTATAAAAAAATCAATGATGGGCAAATTTCAATAGAGGAGTTAGATGAAAATCTTATTAGCGAACATTTATATACAGCAGGTATAGAAGATCCTAATCTAATCATTCGTACCAGTGGAGAGGAAAGACTAAGTGGATTCCTCCTATGGCAATCATCATATTCTGAATTATACTTCTGTGATACATTATGGCCAGAATTTAGAAAAACTGATTTTTTAAGAGCAATACGAGACTATCAAGCGAGAGATAGACGTTTTGGTTCATGATTACTATTTTATTTCAAAAAATTTTTTTAATCTTTTATATAAAAACCATACTAAAGTTAAAAAAATGATTACCTCTCTAAATATAATCATTACTTGTTAAAAGTGAGGTATTTTAATGTATGATTATAAAGAATCTGAAAAAAGAGCTAAAGAAATTTTAAATAGTGAATTAGAAATTAAACATCAAAAATTTTTACCAGAATCAATGAAAATAGGATTTAACGAAGGATATTATACTTGAGTACCAAGTATTTTTATTGATATTAGGGATTCTTCCAATTTATTTATATTAATAAAAATGTTGAAGAAAAATTTGAAAAGAAACAACATCCGGATATGGAAAGATTTATACTGGATAATCATTTATCCTGAATTTAATAAATGAATTAATAATGAATTTAAAGATTAATAGTTATATTCTAAAATATTTTAAAGATTTTTTATCAAAATAATTAAATACAAAAGATTGTGATTTTATGATAGATAGCCATTGTCATATTGATTTTGAAGAATTTGATACTGACCGAGATGATGTTATAAAGCGAGCACAAGAAGTTCTTGAAGCGGTGGTAGATTCTGGAACAAGTTATGATTCAAATCAAATGGTTCTTGAGTTAAGTGCAAAATATCCTAATTTTATATATCCTAGTTTTGGTTATCATCCAGTAGCATCACATACAAAAACAGATGAAGAGATTAAATTAGCTCAAAACTTTTTAATCGAACATCTTGATGAATATGTGGCTCTTGGCGAAGTTGGAATGGATTATTATTATGTAAGAGATAAAAGCTTTCGAGAAAGGCAAGGTAAAATCTTCACTTCATTTGTAGAAATAGCTAATGAATATAAAAAACCACTTTTAATCCATGCAAGAAACTGTGATAATAAAGTATTAAATATAATAAAAGAATATGATAATATACCTTATGTAGTATTCCATTGTTATAGTGGAAGTTTAAAAACAGCAAAAAAAATCATGAAATATGATAATTATTTTATGAGCTTTTCTACTATGGTTTGTTACTCTAAACAACATCAGGAACTTGTTAAAAACATCCCTGTTGAGTTTATGCTAACAGAAACAGATAGCCCTTATCTTGCACTATCTCGTGAAGAGAGAAATGAACCTGCATTTGTAATGAGAGGTGCTCGTAAAATTGCTGAATTAAAAGAGCTTAGTCTTGAATATGTAAATGAGATTACCTCATATAATGCTAAAAAAGTATTTGATATTTAAATAAAATAAAAAGGTGATTATTATGATTGGAAAACTTGTTAAAATTGGTTTAAAAAAAGGTATAAAAATGACAGCAGTAAAACATGGTGTAAAATATATTGGAGTGCCTGTAGCTAAAAAAGTTACTAAAAAGGCATATTATCATTTTATTGAAAAAGAATAAAATTTAATTATTTTAATAATATACTAAATAAAATACAATTTTATTTAAATAAAAAAAATAATATTTTATTATTTATAGTAAATTACTAAATTTTTATTATACTTGTTTTAAATAATTATAATAATTTGGTAAACAACTATAAATAAGATTTTTTAATTATTTTCTTCTTCTTTTTTAATTTTTTCCTCTACAAGATCTACTACTTTTTTAAATAATATTTTTTCATCATCCACATCAGGATTTTCAAACATAACTGCCTGATATGAACCTAATACAAGTTCAGTGGATTTTGCAGAATCATAACCCTTTTCTGATAATATTTTAAATAATCTTTCCTCTTCACCAGATAATTGGAAGTCAGGATTTTCACCATCTATTTGGTTATTATCAATAACAGAACCATCAGTCATTTCACCATGTAAATCATTAGGCATTTCAACATCAACATTATTATTTAGCTCATAATTGACAAAAGTACCATCATAATGCTGTTGATTAGGATTAAGTTCAAGGGATTTGTCTAATGCTTTTTTTGCATTAGAATTAGAACCTAATTGTTTTAAGAAATAATATTTATCATACCACAAATCTGAAGAATCTTCGAACTTTTTAAGTGCTTTTTGATTAATACCAAGAGCCCTGTTTAAGTCTCCGTTTGATGCTACTGCAAAGGAGTATTGTCTGTAAACTTCAAGGTCATTATCATCAATTTCTAAAGCATTTTTAAATGAATTTTCTGCACTTTCAAAATCTCCTAAACTAAGATGTACAAATCCTTTAAAGGTTAATGCATCTATATTTTCTGGATAAAGGTCAATAACCCTGTTGATTGAGTCAAGTGCCATTTCAAATTTCATCTGATTAAATAAAATAGCTGATTTTAATAATAAACCATCAAGATTTTCCTCATCAATCTCTAATGCCTTATCAATAAAGTCTATTGCTTCATCATACTTTTCAAATTGTGCTGCACCATTAGCTTTATATAAGTATTTTTCAACTTCATCTTCAACATTTTGATCAATTTCATCATATATTCCCTCAAGAATTTTATCCCTCTCTTCTGGATTTAATTCTTCTTCCCTTTTATGTTCATGGTCACAGCAGTCACCATCATGATAGTGATGGTGGTGAGAATCATCACAATCACATTTATCATAGTCGTGGTCTACTTCTTCAAATATTTCAATATTTTCATCAAATTCAGGAGTAATGCCAGTTTTTAAATCTTGTGCAGATAAACCGGTTAATTCAAAAATTCCCTCTAGAACAATAGGATAATTTTTTTCTAAATCGTCTACAAATTCATTAATTTCATCATCTTTTGATTGGAGATGTAAAATAGATATTTTAAGAAGATAACCTTCTTCAACATTAGGATCCAATTGGATGATTTTCTCTGCAACCTCCAATGCTTCATCAAGTCTGTCCATATATGTTAAGATATATGATTTAATGGATAATGCTTCTAAATTATCTTGTTCTAAATCAAGAATAATATTTACATATTTTAATCCACTTTCATAATCTTCTTTTGCAAGATATAAATCAACCATTGGAGGAATTACTTCTTCTATTTTATAGTTTTCATTATATAAGTTTTCAAAAATCTCTAAAGATTTGTCGTATTCTTTTTCTTCATAATACTTATAAGCTTCATCAAAGTCTTTATCTAAATCAGCCATATTTAAAACCTCAAAAAATGTAATATTATAAAATTAAGTTAATAAATAAAATAAATCAAATGTTAAATTAAAATAAACTAAATTATGTTAAATTAAATTAAACTAAACTAAATCTAATTAAATTAAAAGAAATTATCCAATGTTACCTCTTTTTGACTTTTATCATCCTTTTCTTTTTTATTCAACAATTCTTTTTCTTCATCCTTCACTTTTTTAATCTTATCTTCATAATCTAAATCGGCAATATTTTCTTCATCATCAAAATGCCTATCTTCATTAGATAAATCATATATATCATTTTCATCAGAAGTTTCACTGTCTGTACTTTCATAAGTTTGAGGATGACTTTTGAATGTTTTTGTAGAAGATAATTCTGAATCAGAGGATAAATTAGGAACTTTATCCTCCAATTCATGATTTTTTTCAATTATGGATTGATATTCAGAGTTTAAAGCAAAATCTTCTAAATCAATTGTTTCTTTTGATTTGATTTCATCATTTATCTTATCAATCATATCTGCAGGTGCATAATTGCTAATTAAATAATAACGCCTATCATATAAAAGGTCCAAATCATTAGAAAATAAATCGAGTGCATTAGTATTAATCTCTAATGCCTTATCATAATTGCCAATGGATGCATATTCATCTGCATACTCCTGATAAATAGTAATATCTTCTGGAATAATGGAAGTTGCCTTATTAAATATTATATCTGCATCATCAAAGCGATTTAAAGAGCATAACAACATTACTTTAAGTTTTAAAGCTTTAAATGATTCAGGATTATCTTTTAAAATATTTTCAACAATATCTAAAGCATGCTGATTTAAATTCAATTCATGCAAATACTGTGCTTTTTTAAATTGAGTTTTCAAATCCTCTTTAATTTTTAAGGTATTATTTAAATAGCTAATAGCTTCCAAATACATTTCAACATCAGCAAGTACCTGAGACTTTTGGACATTCAATTCAAAATCATCATGATATTCACAGTTCAATTCATTAAATATATTGGACAATTTATTTTTAAGCTTCAAATCATCTTGTAGATTGATTAATTCTTCATCTGTAATTGTTGAATTAATATCAATTACCTTATTAGAATTAGTAGAATTATTTACTGTATCACTGTTTATATTATCCAAATCCTCTTTATTTTCAGGACTATGATTAAAATGAGAAGTGGTTTTCTGATAATCCTCAGGATTTTTTATAGGATCATCTTCCTTATCTTTTTTCTTGAAAGATTGATAGAAGACATCCTCTAAATTAGTCATGAATAATTTACTCCAAAAAATTAATATAAAAATTCCATTATTTTATATTTTAAGAGTTTATTATATAAATTATTTATCAATAAATGCAATGCTGTCAAGCTAAGAAAATTTTGATTTTTTAAAAGCTATCTTGAATGTTTGATTTGCATTTTTTATGATAATATTTATCTTTTTCTCTTTCTTCA
>NZ_CAJOKH010000033.1 GCF_905235195.1 uncultured Methanobrevibacter sp.
AGATTTAGAACAAAACAAGGTATATTTAACCAAATATTCAACAGAAAAAATGGATGGATGAAAAAAATAAAATCCCAACTAACAAAATGACAAAGCCTGAAAAATTTTAATAAAAATTTTTAAAAATAAGTAAGATTAAAAATAGAAATTTTTCTATAATTATAGTTTAAGGTATAAAAATTAAAATAATGATTATTGAAATGGAAAAATCAAAATTCTATAGGTTTTTCCATAAATTTAAGATGATTTACATATTTTGAAACTGCTTCTTTAATAGATCCTTCATCTACAACAACTTTAATACCAGCATCATCTACCTTAATTTTTGATTTGAATCCTATTTGAAGAACAAATATTGTTTTTATATTATGATTGTTTAAAAAATCAACAATAATTGAACCTTGATGATGTTTATCCTCATCAATATCAAGTTCATATTTATCTAAAAGTTCCATATCTCCATTATCATAATCAAATATGCAAATAGAACTGGCTTTACCAAAATGTAAATCTATATTTTCTCCATCACTTGATGCAACAGCAAATTTCATAAAAACACACAAATAAATATAATAATAAATAAGAAATAATAAAAAAACTTGATTAAAATGAAAATAAGAAAATAAATTTAAAAAAATAAAATAAAATAAAATTATCATTTAATTTTATTTATTAATTTTGCAACATTAGCAGAAAAACGTTTAACAGTTTGTATTCCTTCTTCATCATCAACAAAACTACCTTCTTCACCTGCAAAAACCATATTCCAATATGTACTTCCAGGAATAATCATTTCGTTAATTATAAAAAACATTGACATTTCTTGTAAGGTTAATGTTTGACCACCGCGTCTTGCAACAGCAATTGGTCCCCCAACCATCCAAGAAAGGAATTGATCTCCACTTCTAGATATTTTACCAATTCTTTGAAGTGCAGCCATAATATCTCCACGAGCTGTTCCAAAGTATACTGGAACTGCAGGAATAAAACCATCTGCCTCTTTAAGTTTTTCAACTATTTCATTTACCTCATCATTGAAAA
Source organism: uncultured Methanobrevibacter sp. (assembly GCF_905235195.1). Classification (GTDB taxonomy): domain Archaea; phylum Methanobacteriota; class Methanobacteria; order Methanobacteriales; family Methanobacteriaceae; genus Methanarmilla. The sequence continues at coordinate 1,042 of NZ_CAJOKH010000033.1, forward strand.
CACATTTTCCAGAAGCACCACATTTATTACATGCAATACATGAGCGAATATCCTGACCCACTAATGTTAAAATTTCTGCTTCCACTCCTTGTTTTTCAATTTCTTCTGCACATAATTTTAATATGCCCATAGTGTTTCCTTTCTTACGAGGACTACCACATAAAAGTATAACTTTTGAGATTGTATCACCCTTAATCATCGATTAATTTAATACATTCATTAGGACATAAATCCACACAAGTTTCACATAAACTGCATTCATCAATGTCTACAGGTTCAACTTTACCATCTACCCAAGAGAGAACTTCCATAGTACATAAATCTACACAGTCTCCACACTCATCTTCTCCATCACATTTAGCATGATCTATTATTATTTGTACCATAATTACACCTCTAAAAAAATGCCTATTAAATTTATTTTAAATTAAATAACGATATTAATTAATAATAAATATTAAGTTCTTAGTTAATAAAAATATCCAAAATTATAAAATTATAAAATTATAAAAAATTTTTTAATTGAGAATTAAAAAATTTTATTATTCTAATGCATTTAAACAGAAACAATCAAAATCATCATCTAAATTTAAAATAATTGAATGAAGTAAATTTAATAATGCTTTATTTTTCTTACTCGTAATCTCTTTAACTTCTTCAAATGTTAAAAGATCTTCAGATATGGAAGTTGCAAAATTAGTAACAATACATATTGCCTGGTAACACATTTCCTTTTCTCTTGCAAGTACTACTTCAGGAAGACCTGTCATACCTACCACATCACATTCCAAAAGTTTAAACATTTTTATCTCAGAGGCGGTTTCAAATCTAGGCCCATCTGTGCATACATAAGTACCATGATCAATAATACTTTCATTATCATCTGCACATGATAAAATAACATTCCTTAAACGAGAACAATAGGGTTGTGACAGATCCATATGATGTACTTCATCATCAAAGAAAGTTTTCTCTCTTAAAACTGTAAAGTCCAAAAAGTCATCTACAAGAACAAAAGTACCCGGAGGCATGTCTAAATTCATAGAACCTACTGCATTTGTAGCTATAATCTGATTAACTCCACAATTTTTTAAAGCCTGTATATTAGCTTTATAATTTATCATATGTGGAGGAGTTTTATGTCCTTTTTGATGACGAGGAATAAAAGCAACTTTTTTTGAGTTAATATCTAGTATACTAACTTCAACAGAACCATATTCCGTATCAACAGTTTTCTCTTCAATAGAATCTGCAATATTGCTTATTTCATAAACTCCACTTCCACCAATAATACCTATCAAAATATCACCTATAAAAAAAATTTTATTTAAAAATTAAACTATTAAAATTATATTATTAAAAATCAATAAATAAAAAAATTAAAAGAAATAAGAATAAAAATTATCCTTTTGTAACTGCAATAGGACTAACTTTAGCTACTAATTTTGCTATTCCTACTTTATCTGAAGTTTTAACAACGGAATCTACATTTTTATATGCTCCCGGTGCTTCTTCTGCAATAACCGGTTTAGTATTAGCTTTAAGTTCTATGCCTTTACTTGCCATTTCTTTTTGAATGGATTCTGGAGTGAATTGTTTTTTAGCCTTAGCTCTAGATAAAACTCTTCCAGCACCATGTGCAGTAGAACCAAATGTTTCTTCCATAGCTAAATCAGTCCCATGAAGAATATAAGAAGAAGTACCCATTGTTCCAGGAATTAATACAGGCTGACCAATACTTCGATAATCTTTAGGTACTTCTATTCTACCTGGACCAAATGCTCGGGTTGCACCTTTTCTGTGAACAATAACTTCCTGAGTAGATTTTCTAACCTTATGAGTTTCAACTTTAGCAATATTATGTGCCACATCATAAATAGTTGTCATACCCATTTCATCTGCAGATTTTTTAAATATAGTTTCAAAGGACTCTCTTACCCAATGAGTCATCATTTGTCTATTAGCCCATGCATAATTAGCTGCAGCATACATTGCTTTGAGGTAATTTTGAGCTTCTTTAGAGTCAACTGGCGCACATGCAAGTTGTCTATCCGGAATATTAACTTCATATTTTTTATATGCTTTATCCATTAATCTTAAATAATCAGAACATACCTGATGTCCACATCCACGTGAACCACTATGAATCATAACAGTAATGTTTCCATCATTAAGTCCAAATACTTTTGCAGCTTCATCATTATAAATTTCATCTATTTTTTGAACTTCTAAAAAGTGATTTCCAGAACCAAGAGAACCTAATTGTGGAATTCCTCGTCTTTTAGCCTTATCAGAAACTAAACTTGGATCTGCATCCAATATTCTACCATTTTCCTCTAAAAATTTTAAATCATCATCCCATCCAAATTCATGATCAACAGCCCATTCAGCACCATATTTTAATACATCATCAACCTGGTTTTCTTTAAGATGAAATTTACCTTTACTTCCAACTCCAGATGGAATATTCTTAAATAAAGTTTCTGTTAATTGTTTGATTTTAGGTTTAATTTCTTCTTCTGTAAGATTAGTTCTAATCATTTTTACTCCACAGTTAATGTCAAAACCTACACCTCCAGGGCTGATTACACCATTTCTAGTACTTGTAGCACCAACCCCTCCAATACTAAACCCATAACCAAAATGAATATCTGGAAGTCCTATAGAATACTTTTGAAGGCCTGGAAGACATGCAACATTTGCAACCTGTTCAATTGCACCTTCCTCAAGATTTTCAAATCCATCATCATCTAAATATAAACGTCCAGGAACCCTCATTTCTCTTTTATAACTACTTGGAATTTCCCAAACATTATCACGAACTTTTACAATTTCATCTTTTACACTCATATAACCACTTAATATTTTTTTTATAAGATTAATGAAATAAATTTGATTTAAAACTAAATTATTAAAGGAATATAATTTAATATAAAAATTTAAAAATTAATTAATTAATTTATTATTTTATTTTACAATACTTAATATTTATTATACTATAAAATTTCTAATTTTATAAATCTAAAATAGCACGGACCTTACAAAACTTATCACATTTAACTTCCATCATGTGAAATGTTATGGCTTTAACTTCTGAGCCTCTCATATGTTTTTTATCCCAATTTATTTCTTCACCCCTAACAGTCCCAGTTAATTTGTATTGGTTTTGTGATGTTGTTTGGATTTTTTCAATATTAATATTAAAATCAGAAAATAAAAGTAATTCAACATTATGTAAAAACAATAATTCTTCCAAATAATCATAAAGTAGTGAAACTAAATCCTCAGATAAAACCTCTATATTTTCTTCTCTTATAGCCTCCACATTATCTGTATTAGATATAATGTTAAACATTGCAAGACCTGCATTTTCAAAAGCCTCATTTAAACCATTACCATATGCTAAAAATCCAATATCTGCTGTGACATCAAAAAATTTATATGGTTTTCTAAAATCCGTTGTTTTTTTATTAATTCTATTCATAATAACACTGTATTTAAGTTAATACATAATTTAATTAAATTATTTTTTAGAAATTTTTAAAAAAATATTAGTTTTCATAAGCTCTCTCAGATTTTCTTTAAATATGCTCCTTAACACACTAAAAGTAGTGAGTGATTAATATGTTCAAATATAATGATACAAAATTAAATGCAGATTTAAGGAAAAAAACATCCTTATATGACATAATAGTCGATAATAATATAAATATTCAATCTTGCATGGTAATACTAATGGCTTTTTTAGTATTGCTTTTTACAGTACTATCTATTGTTAGAGTATAATCCTACATATTATTGTTTTACATTTTCTTTGTAATACCAAACCCAATACTCTAAGCATTACTAATTAAACTATTAGTTCCATGCAATTTATAATTTATATTTGGTTAATTTAATTTAAATAATTAGTTAATTGTTAAATTCTAAGAAATTATTGAAATACTTTAATAATTAAATTAGAAATTAATAGAACAAGTTATATGTCACTAATTCATTTTAAAAATTTATTAATCAATGTTTAAAATTTAAAAATTCTAAAGCTTAACTTAAAATGTATTGCCACCTTAATGAATATATAACTAACTGATTATAGATTAAAAAACTAATAAATTATTAAAAAAATAAGTAAATAGTAAATTAAGTAATTATTAAATGAGTATTATGTAGATTATACATAGATAGTTTTTAATTCTAGAATATTAGTTTTATACTAATATTTCTAATTTTTTTTATGATAATTTATTTAATGAAAATAAGTTATAGAATAAGATTGATAGACGCAAATCAATATAAACATTTCCCAACAAAAATGTTAATTAAATATCCAAGGATTTAATATCCTCCGGATTAAATCTAATTAAAACTTGTCTTGAATTTCCCCGGACACCCTTACCCGTAAGTTTTGTGTCTATTAATCTTAAAAATTCTAGTTTATCCAGGGTTCTGTTAAATGTGGCATAACTTAAACCAGTACTATTTTTAAATTTTTCAGATAATTCTCCTGCAGTTAAGACTTTATTATTTTCTGCAATTATTTTTAATAATTGTCTTTCAACATCACTTAATGATTTATAAGTTTCTACAAGATTAACTGAAACTTGTTGATTTTTTGCCTGTTTGAGATAGTCTAATGTAATTTTAGGTGATGCATTTGACTCTGCAATATTACCACATACCTTTAATAAATCTATACCTACTCTTAAATCTCCACTATCTAATGCATAGTCAGTTATCTCTTCAAGAATTTCATCTGATATTACACCTTCAAAGAAACCAGCTTTTGCTCTTTTAGTTAAAATTTCTAAAAGTTCTAATCTAGAATATGGTTGGAAAACAATATCCTGAGGTATAAAAACAGTGTTAACATTTTTATCCAATGCATATTTAAATTCTAAATCTGATAATATAACAAATAAACCTGTCCTAACACCAGGAAATTCCTCGTAAGCTCTAAGTATATCATAAAATAATTTATTAGCATTATTACCTTGGAAAAGATAGTTAACATCGTCAAATGCTACGATTAATGATTTATCTTCTTTTACTAAATGATCCATGACTTGCTGATAAATTTTAGAATAAGGAACCCCAGTTTCTGGAGGATTATGTTTAAAAATCTTATTAAATATTTGGGACATAATACTAAATGGAGTTGTGTGAAGCTGACAATTAATAAAACAACAAACAATCTTATTTGAAGTTTGCTCAACTAGTTCAAATACTTTTTTAACTGCTGTAGTTTTACCAGTTGCACATGGCCCCATGATTATAGAATTTACAGGCCTTCCTTCATGTAATGCAGGTCTAATAGACATAGCCATTGCTTCCATTTGACTGTCCCTAAATTCAAAATCTTGAGGAGTATAATCTGGATTAAAAACCATACTATTTCTGAAAATTGTTTCATCATGCATTAAAATATCTTCAATTCCCATAACAATCCCCCACTTTTAATATTATAAACCATATATTTAAAATACTTAAATTAAAATTATCTAAATAAATAAAATTAAAAAATAAAATTAATTTAATAATTAAAATTAATTTAATAACTAATAATATGATAAATAATTTAAGTTTTTATTATTACATTTAAAAATTATAATTAATTAAGCTTAAATAATTTTTTAAAATTTAAATAAATTGAAAAAATAATTAATTTAATTTAATCACATAAATTAATTAATTCTACACTAACATTATCTTTTATCCAATTAACTAATTCTTCAGCATATTTTAATTTTTTCTTTTTAATCTCATCAGCATCCATTAAATCTAATTTATTATTAGGTCTTGAATATTTAGTTACAATATCTCCAAAATCCATTCCAGCAAGAATAATAGATTTGGCACCTAATTCTAATGCTAAAAATATTGCACGATCACCATCAGTAAATCCTCCAAAATTATAAAGACATCCCTCAGGTTTTGATTGGGTAGTTCCCATTACATTATCTAAAAATGAGGTGTATTTTCTAATTAAATCTTTATTATTACCATGACCATGAACAACCAAATATGCATTTCTAAAATTAGCAGCTAAAATATCATCCATATTTCCATCTAAATCAGTAGCAATTATATCTGGAACAATATGCAATTCTAAAAGTGCAGTAGTAGCACCATCAGCAGATATTAAAACATAATCCTCCAAGTTATAATTTTCCCTAATATATTTAATATGTTGTTTAATTGAAGGTCCTGCCCCAAATACAATAAATTTATCTGTATTTTTAAAATCTACAATATCCTTCTTTAAATCATCAATAGTAATATATCCTTCTTCCATAAGGATTTGATTTAAAAGTTTTGCAGAATCCTCATCATCAACTTTAGAAAAATTAAAATCATCTAAAATTCTTTCATACCATTTTTCCCATTCATCATAATTCATAATATTATTTTTCTAATTTTATATAAATAAAATTTATTAAATTAATTGAAAAATATTGGCAAAATTATAGTTATTTAGTTTAATTTTAAGATTATGTATAAATTTAATTTGGATTTATTTTAAAAAATAATCGTAAAAGTTGGAAATATTATTAAAATGAAAATTTTAATTAATAAATATTAAACAATATTCTAAAAATACTGAAAAATTAGAAAGAAAATTGAATAAAAAATAAACAAAAAACTTTAATATTATATAAATAAAAAATTTAATTAGGTTGAAATTTAAAAAAAATTCTAAAATTAAAACCTATTAATCAAGCTTTTTGAATCTAATGGAGGAAATTTTATATGGATAATACATTATTAATGCTCCCAGGACCTGTAAATGTAGCTCCAAATGTGCTTGCTGCAATGTCTAAAGATATTGTAAATCACAGAGGAGATGAGTTCGGAGTAATATATAATGAAACTTGTGAAAGAATGTCTAAAGTGTTTAAAACCAATAATCAATCTTACATTCTTACATCATCTGGAACTGGTGCAATGGAAGCAGCTATATCAAACATAGCTGGTCCTGGAGAAAAAATTTTAAGTGTTGTTGGTGGAAAATTTGGAGAAAGATTTGCAGATATTGCAAAAATCCATGGAATTGACGTTGAAGAATTAGCTGTTGAATGGGGAACAGCTGTAACTCCTAAAGCAATTGAAACAGCACTTGAAGCTGATGAAAATATTAAAGTTGTTAGTGTAGTGCACAACGAAACATCTACAGGTGTAGCTGCACCTATTGAAGAAATTGGTAAAGTTATGAAAAATTATGATACATTATATGTTGTAGATACTGTATCCTCCCTTGGTGGAGATTATGTAGATGTTGATAAATTTGGAATCGATGTTTGTGTAACTGGCTCTCAAAAATGTTTAGCAGCACCACCAGGGCTTGCAGCAATTACATTAAGTGATGATGCATGGAAAGCAGTTGATGAAACTGATGCTAAAACATATTATTTCAACATGAAGAAATACAGAGATAATGGAAATAAAGATCCTGCACAAACTCCATATACTCCATCAGTATCATTAATTTATGGATTAAAAGAAGCTCTTAATGATATTGAAAAAGAAGGATTAGATAATAGGGTGGCACGCCACCATTTAAATGCTAAAGCATCCAGAAGTGCTGTAAAAGCATTAGGTCTTGAATTATTTGCTGAAGAATCATGTGCTTCCAGTACTGTTACCGCAGTAAAAATGCCTGAAGGATTAAGCGATAGTGATGTTAGAGGCACTATGTTAAACAAATACAAAATCCAATTAGCAGGCGGTCAAGATCATCTAAAAGGTAATATTTTCAGAATAGGTCATATGGGAGTAGTTAATTATAAAGAATTAGCTATGACTTTTACAGCATTAGGTATGACCTTAAAAGAATGCGGTAAAGATATTGAACCTGGTGCAGGTGTAACTGCATTAGCTGATGTATTTTTAGAAGGATAATTATATCCTTCACTTCTATTTTTTTAAATAAATTTTTTAATATGCTTAAACTCCTGTAGGATAACTAATTTTTATCTAAGTATATAAATAATAAAATAAACTAAAACAGAAAATTACACAATAATATTAAAGACTAACAAATAAATAAACAAAAGTTGAGTAATACTAACATAAGACTAAAAATCCAAATCAGAGTTACAATGGAAAATAAATAAAAAAAAGTTAATATTCACTGTATTGTTGTAGAGTTACCTATTTTAAAACAAATAATTTTATCTTTAAAATAAAAATTTTTTATATATGATTAATAAGATTTTATATACAATTAATTAGATATTTTTTTATAATAAATAATTTTTATATATAATTAAACAATAAGTATTTTAATGAGAAAATTTTCTAAAATAATAATTTGGGGAAATAAAATGTCAAATGAAGAAACAATAAAAACTACCTTAAATGAATTAAATAAACTAATTAGCAGTAATAGTATTATTGGTGATCCTATAGAAACTGAAGATAAAATATTAATCCCTGTTGTGAAAATGGGCTTCGGATTTGGTACTGGAGGAGCAAAAGATCTAGAAGCAACCGGAGCTGGAGGAGGAGTTGAACCTATAAGTATGGTTGTTGTCTCCAAAGGCCTGGAAGGTACTGAGGGCATAAGAGTACTTGATATTAAAAAAGAAGATAGTTTAAACAAATCATTAAGTAATTTAAGTTTAATTATAACTGATTTAATTTCTAATTTTATAGGACCTAATGGAGAATATACTGAAGGCGAATGGCAATACAGTCAAAGTGAAGAAAACAACTCTGAAGATGAATCAACATCAAATATATATGATGCTGAATAAGAAGAGTATTTAAAATTAAAAGTAGGGATTAAATGAGTATTTTAACAATATTATTATATATAATTTGTATAATACTCATATTAATTCTAATATTCCTAATTATTGGACTAAAAATTCGTATTTTTCTAAATTTTCATGAAAAATTTTATGGGAAATTTGAGATATATATTTTTAAAAAAATAAAAATCATTAAAAAAGAAATTTCCGCTAAAGAAGATTTGATGGGCAAAGAAAAAGATGAAAGTGATGAAAAGAACGAAAAAACACTTAAGGAAAAATATGAAGATAATAAAGATTTAATAAATGATATAATTGCAAATAAAGAACCATTTATAGAAATTGTTAAAATTATTAAAAATTCCATAAAACATTCAAAAACAGAAGGGACAATTATTTATGGATTAGAAAGCCCTGTAGATACTGCTGAGATTGGTGGATTTTTATGGACAATAACAGGAATACTTAATTCAGGTAAAAATACAAAAATTACAGTAGATCCTGTGTGGAATAAGTTTTATCTGGAATTTACAATTGATACTAATTTTAAACTAAGTTTACTGATTCCTATAATAAAAATTTTAAAAATAATTATGAAAAATCCTACAAGAGATATTGTAATAAAACTCATAAAAATGAATCCGAGGAAAAAAGATGGACATAAAAGAGAAAATTAAAGAAAATGATGATTTTTCATTTTATGATGAAATTATCCTTGGTGATGAGATAATTATAGAAAACAAAATAATTCATCCTGTTTATATTGCAAGCATAATATTTTATAATGAATATGTTCCAAGTGCAACAATCGATCCATTAGCATTTTTATTTAAAGAAAAACTTAAAAAAAAGAATGACACCGAATATGAATATTATCTAATATTTTTTGATGATGACTATGAAAAATACACCAAAGAAATCATAAAAAAGTATAATGAGAAATTAGAATATTGATTTTAATTGTAATAGTAAAAGATTAATCCATAATATAAATATAATGAAAAATTAGAAAATCTATCTACTATCCTTAGGATATTTAAAAAACTAGAAAAGATACTGAAATTATACAATATTAAGTGAATATAATAAAGATTAATATATAATTTCTATAAAAAAGGTAAAAATTAAAATATATGTATCCACTCAAAAAATAAATCATATAAACTAAGACACTAAAATTAAGAAAATACTCTAATAAAATAGAAGTTAATATTAAATAATAAAAACTCCATTTTATTAAAGACTAAAATTAAAAATTTTATTGATTATGCTCTTTTTTTAACAACTATCTTAGCGTTTTTAGATAATTTTACTCCAGCTATGTTTACAGAAACTTTAGCTTTATAAACGCCAGGATAATAATGAATTCCTAAACTTGCAATACCTTTACTATTAGTTTTAATCTTATAAGTATATTTAGAAACTTTAACAGTAATAAATTGGCCTGCAATCGGAGCACGTTTATATTTTAAAGAAACATAAAACCTTTTAGATGATTTATAAACTTTAACTAAATTTTTAACTGTTAATTTAGTTAAAGATTTTTTCCATTTTTTAACAGTTACAGTAGACTGTTTTTTAACACTAGTCTTAGGAATAGTAGTTACAACTTTATAGGTATTAGGTTTTAAATTAATTGCTAAATATGCTAAACCTTTTTTATTAGTAATAAGCTTATGAGTTTTACCATTAATTTTAACATTAACAGTCACACTAGCTTGAGGTACATCAGCAGAATTCACTACTTTAACTACAAGTTTTGTACCATCAGCATAATACATATTAACATTTTTAACTATTAATTCTAAATCCGTACCCTTTTTAACTTCAAAATTCTGACTTGCAGAAGAAGCATTATATTCACTATTACCTAAATAATTAGCAGTAATCAAATAAAGACCTGCAACAGAAGGATTCCAATTATAACTAAATAAACCTTTATTTAAAGTTAAATTAGTATTAACAACAACAGCTCCAGAAGCTAAGTTTTTAATTAATAACTGAACACTACCATCAACATCAGCAAAATTAACATTAGTTATAGGTACAGGCCCAGAAGGAGAAACACCACCATTAATATTGATAGCTTTACCAACACTAGTACTATTACCACTCTTAATAGTAGTATCAGTAGGAAGTGGCTCCCCACCAGTAACTTCAAAATACTGACTTGCAGAAGAAGGTTCATATTCACTAGTACCTAAATAATTAGCAGTAATCAAATAAAGACCAGCAACAGAAGGATCCCAAGAATAACTAAATGAACCATCTTCGTCTAAAGTTAAATTAGTATTAACAACAACATTACCAGAAGCTAAGTTTTTAATTAACAACAAAAGATTACCATCAACATAATCAGGTGAAGTAACACGACCATCAATATGTATAGGTGTACCAACACTAGTAGTATTACCACTATTAATAGTAGTATCAGTAGGAAGTGGCTCCCCACCAGTAACTTCAAAATCCTGAATTGCAATAGAAGATCCATATTCACTAGTACCTCGATACTCAGCAGTAATCACATAACTACCAGCAACAGAAGGATCCCAAGAATAACTAAATGAACCCTCTTCGTCTAAAGTTAATTCAGTCCTAACAACAACCTCTCCATCCTTTCGAACTTCTAATCCAAGATCACCTTGACAAACAGGCATTAAATCGCTACCTATAACAACACCCTTAATATCGATAGGTTTACCAACATAAGTACTACTTTCACTTGTAATTTTAGTCGTAGTCCTCTCATTATTAGCATCAGTATCCAGACTTGCAGATGAAGAATCATCATCAGAATCAGTCACATCAACACCATCATCAGTATCTTCTCCAACTACCTCAGAATCTGGCATATTATTTCCATCCTCAGTATCCTCATCAACTACCTCAGAATCTGGCATATTATTTCCATCATCAATATCCCCATCATCTATTGTAGCATCTGGTAAATCAGATTTAGCAATATCCATATCACTATCAACAGCTGATATTGAAGATATTGAAACAAATATCATTAACACTAAAAATATAAAAAACATTTTTTTTATAAAATTTCATTACTAAATTATCCTCCAAAAAAAAATTTTTAAACATAATATTTTAAGAAAAAATACATTGTATAAAAATTTCTTAAAATATTATACAATAAATAATTAAATAATATTAACATTTTATGTCCATATAAAAAAAGAAATAAAAAATTAATATTATTACTATACTAACATATTTTGAACCAATTATATATATTTACCTATTTTTAGAGTTATTATTCAAAAATTTACATATACAAAATAAAATTATATAATTTTAAAGGGGAAAATACAGCAATCATTCACATTCTAAAAAATAGTAGAGTGCCTAATTTATGCTTTGTATTTCAAGAGGCTGAAAACTTAAAAATCAGGTATGAATAAATTAGGAAGTGGAATATTTTCTTCCCTGCTATTTATTTCAATGAAGTAAGGTCCATTCATACCCATAGCTTTTTTAATAGCTGTTTCTATTTCTTCATTAGTATTTACTCTTTCACCCTCAATTCCATATCCTTTTACAATTGTCAAAAAGTCAGGATTTTTTAAATCAACCTCATATCTGAAATTTTCATCAATATTCTCTTCCCATTGGCGAATAATGCCTAATTGATTATTGTTAATTAAAGTTATAATTATTGGAAGATTATATTCTCTGATTGTTGCAAGTTCTTCAATACACATTTGAAAACCACCATCCCCATTAATTACAACAACCTTCTCCCCCGGATGAGCTAAAGATATTCCTATTGCTCCTGGAAGACCCATACCCATAGGACATAATGCTCCAGAATATGAAAATTTACCATATTTATCAGGATGAGCCAGTAACATTGCCCATGTAGCATGAGAACCTGCATCACCCATTACATAACTATCACCAATATTATCATATATTGTTTGAATAGCAGATTGTGGCCTTAGTGGCAGAGATTTATCATAAACTCCATCAACAATCAAAGGCGTATCATTAGATTTAATCTCACCTAACCATTTTTTATTATTTAAATTAAAGTCAATAGAATTTAATTCTTTTAAAACATAAGATACATCACCATTAATTTTAACTTTACCTTTAAGTACAGATTTATCAATATTAACATGAACAACTTTTTGTTCAAAGTTATTTAATTTAGAAGACAATATTGTAGTGCGTTCTGATAGTCTTGATCCTAAAACAATTATTAAATCAGAATGTAAGTATGCAAAATTACTCATTGAACTTCCCCTTATACCAACTAAACCTAAATTAATTGGATTATTCTCATCAATTATACCTCTTGCTGGATAAGTAGTTGAAATAGGAATATTATTTTTCTCTGCAAATTCTTTTAACTCATGGCATGCATTAGCCCATATAACTCCAGAACCTCCAATAATTAATGGTTTTTTAGATGAGTTAATCATATTAATTAAAAGATTCATTTGATTATAGTTATAATCTGTTTTATAATTAATTGGAGAATCAATAAATCTTTCAACATCATCTTCCATTAAAACATCTTTTGGAAGATTAATATGAATAGGGCCACGAGGCTCTTTTTTAAATATTTCAATAGCTTCTTTTAAAGCTAAAATAGCTTCTCTCCCATTTGATGGAGCATAATTTTTAAAAGTAATATTTTCAAAAACCTCTGGTAAATCAAAGGATTGAAAATTATCTTCTAACCTTTCCTTATATGGATTATCTCCGGTTAAAACTAAAACAGAGTTATTATCCTTATAGGCAGTTGCAACAGCCATAACAAAATTTAATGCACCTGGTGATGCAGTAGACATACATACAGAAAAATTACCCGTAGAGTGAGCATACATATCTGCAGCATGTGCTGCTGCTTGTTCATGTCTTGTAAGTATATGCTTTATAGATGATTTTTCAAGCGCCTTATACATTGGAAGTATTTGCTCACCGGGATGACCAAATATATGAGCTACATTTGTATCTTCTAAAATTTTAACTAAAACTTCAGCAGTATTCATAATATCCCACTATAACATTAAGTCATTGAATTAAATTAAATTAAATTAAAATTAAAATTAAAATTAATTAAATTAAATAAGTTAAATTAATAATAAATTAATTATATTAAATTTAAAAGTGAATGTTAAATAATAAATTATTCTTCTTCTTGATAAGAACCATTATATTCTCCAGAACCTACAACATCAAATACAACAGCCTGTGCTATTCTATCTCCTTTTTTAATTTTAAATGGAAAACTTCCATGATTAATTAATAAAAATTTTAAAGATCCATAAAAACCAGGATCTCCTACTGCTGTTTGAACAGAAACAAAAGATCTTAAAAGAGTAGACCTTGGATAATACAACATTGTATATCCTTTAGGAATTTTAATTTTCCTATCAATTTTTCCAATATATGCACAGTTAGGTTCAAGAGTATAAATAGGACCTTCTAATTTTTCCACTTCAGGTAAATTTTTATCATTATCTATTAATGAACCTGACCCTTTTTGTATATACATCTCATCTAAAGCCAAATCAATACCTGAAGGCTGTATTAATTCAGCAAAATCTGGAAATAATTTTTTAAGTTCACTTTCTCCCAACATTAAATCACCATAATTTTAAAACATAAACTAAAAATGAATTTTACAATAAGTAAATTTTTAATATTAATAAATTAGAATTAATATTAAATACATTATATATTATATTTTATAGAAAATAATTTATAATAGTATAGTTTTTTAAAATTAAATAAAAAAGGTGATTAAATGCCAGTAATAACAATTGCAGGAAATCCAGGAATTAGTAAAGAAAAAAAAGAAAAAATGATTAAAGAAGTTAGTCAAATTGTAGCAGATGCATATGATTTGCCAATAAGCACTACAACTGTTTTAATCCAAGCATACCCTCGATACCCTCGTGATGACATTGGTGTTGGAGGAGAAATCTTAAGTAATATTGATGAGTAAGTTTAATAGCTTACTCTATTTTTTATTTAAAAAATTAAATAATATTAAAATGATTAATTACAATTTAAAAACTAAAGAATTTAGGAGAATAATTGGTCTAACATCCATTCTGCACTATATTCTTTAATATCATCATAACCTTGACCTACACCCAAAAAAAGTATAGGTTTTTGAATTACATAACCAATTGATAGGGAAGCTCCACCTTTAGCATCAGCATCAGCTTTAGTTAAAATTACACCATCAATATCAATAGCTTCATTGAATTTTCTAGCCTGCTCTGTAGCATCATTACCAGTTAATGCATCACCTACAAAAATAACAAGATCTGGTTTTGCAATTCTTTTAATTTTTTTCATCTCATCCATAAGATTAGTATTAGTTTGCATTCTTCCTGCAGTATCAATTAATACTAACTCTTTATTTTGAGCTGTGGCATGTTCTACAGCATCATATGCAACAGCAGCAGGATCTGATCCTTTTTGGTGTTTAATAATTTTTACACCAACATTATCTGCATGATGAGTTACTTGTTCAATAGCTCCTGCTCTAAAAGTGTCTGAAGCAGCGATAACTGGATTATAACCTTTTTTAAGGTAATAATTAGCCAATTTACCAATAGTAGTAGTTTTACCCGTACCATTAATACCTACTAACATTACAACTAAAGGTTTACCTTCCTTAACTTTATCTTCAAGCATTTCAGTCATTGATTTACCTTCAACATTAATAATTTTAGCAATAGCTTTTTGAAGAGCTTTATAAGTATATTCTTCAACATCACTACTTCTTTTAATTTTTTGACCAACTAAGTCTTCTTTTACAGATTCAACTACTTCATTTGCAACATCTATTGCAACATCCCCTTCAAGTAAACCAATTTCAAGTTCAAATAAAATATCTTCAACATCATCTTCAGAGATTGTTTTTTCTTTTAAAAATGAAAAAACACCCCTTCCTTTATCTTTATCATCACTATTTTCCTCTTCGACAATCTCATCAAAGATATCCTTTGCAGAAATTTCATCCTTAAATTTATCACTGATAGGATCATCTTTCTCTTTTTTCCTACTATACCAGTGTTTTTTAGAATCCTCTTCATCTACATAATCAGATTTATAGTAATTTTCATCAAAGTCATCATCTTCCACTTTATCATCTGAAGATTTACTTCTACTATACCAATGTTTTTTCTTAGGAGCTTCGATACCTAATTCTTCAGCTTCTTTTTTAGCTTCTTGTTCAGCTAAAGCTTCAGCAAATCTATCTTTTTTAACTTCCCCTTTTGAAGAATTTTTATCTTTTTTATTTTTATTAGGTGAAAATCTTGAAAAAAATCCTGATTTTTCTTCTAAAACCTCTTCCTCTTTCTCATCATCTTCATCTTCATCATCGAAAATAGCTTCCCATTCAGCATCTTCATCATCAATGTCTTTTTTTGAAATATCCTCTTCGATTTCTTCTGTTTCTATAAGTTCTATGTTATTTTCTTCTTTAGCTTCTTCAGTAACCTTATCAGTTAATTTATCACTAGTTCTAGAAAATCTCTTTTTTAATGATTCAAACAAGTTATTACCTTCCTTAAAAAAATATTTATCCAATGAATAATCTATAAGAATTATAAATGAAATTTAAATAATAAATTTAATATAAAAATTTGAAATTAAGAATTTAATTAAGTTAAATTTAAATTTAATAATAATTTTAATTATGTTTAATTTTAATTTTAATAATATTATAATTTTATGATTTTAAAATTTAAACTGAAAAAAATAAAAAAACTAATAAAATTCTAAAAATATTAATTTAGGATGATATATATGTGCATCTCAATATATTAACAATAATGAGTATACATAAAATTTCATTAAATTGAAATTGTATTAAATAAAAATATGCAATTACATGATAAATATAAAAATAAACTATTGGTAAATTCAAATAATGATAAGAAAAAATTTTGAAAAAAAATTAGTTTAAAATTATTTAAAAATATGTGTTTTATAATTTTTCCGTGCTTATTAAGATAAGACTTTGAAAAATCATAAGATAAGTGAATATATTTAAAAAATTATTAAAAATATTATGAAATTGTATGAAGGTTAATAAATTGTTTATTTAAGCGAATATATAATATAAATTAAATTAAACCATAAAATATTGTAAATAACTATTTATATTAATAAGAGGGTTGTTAATATTAAGTTAAAACTATTTTTAGCAGGAACTTTAATTTTAATTATGATTATATCTTTAGGTTGAGTTTCTGCAAATGATGTTGAAAACTATGAAAGCATTAGTTTAACATAACATGGAGAAAATATTCAAACAACATCAAACAATAATGATATTAATGTTAAGAGTGAAGAAAATGAAATTCTAAACAAATGATATGGATATTCCTAAGGGCAGGTATTCAGCGACTGTTAATACCAATCTTTCAAATGTTAATGTTACATTTACAGTAGATGATTTAATAATTGGAACTGCTCTAAGTGACCCATTAGGACTTGCAAAATTACAATAAGCAGTTCACAATTAAAAAAAAATTGGTTTAGGTACACACAGTATTTTAGTAATCTTTAATGGAGATGAAAATCATAGAGGTCCAATCAAACAGCGAAAATAAAGATAAACAAAGAAGCAAGTAAATTAGTAAATGTTAAAACCTCACAAAAATCCTATAAAAGTACTGCTAAAAAAATGCAATTAACTGCTACATAAAAAGATAGTAAAAATAAAGTAATGAAAAATCAAGTAATCTACTTTAAAATAAAAAATAAAACATTTAAAGTAAAAACCAACTCAAAAAGAATAGCTACACTAACACTTAATGCAGCAAAAATTAAATCACTAAAACTAAACAAAAAAGGTAACTATAAATTCACTGTAACTTATAATACCCCAGCAACATATAATCAATCTACTGGAAAAGGTACATTGAAAGTTGTAAAATAAATTGGAATATTTAAAAATTTTTCCATTTTTTTTTCCATTTTTTTATTTAATCTTATTTTAATAAATTTTTTTAATATAAATAGATTTAAATATTTTCTATTTTAAAAATATGGATTATATTTTAAAATATTAGTTTAAAAAGTAATAGTTTCTAAAAAAAATAATTGATAAATAGATTAATTATAAAAAAAGTTTGTTTAAAGATTTAAAAAAAATTAAAAAAGAAAATTAAAAAATAAAAGAAAAGGTGTAGGATTATTGTCCAGATAACTGAGCATCAAGTTGTAAATTCTTTGACAACTTTTCAGCAGCGGGTTGAAGTTGAGCAATAACATCAGTAACTTGTTGTAAAGATTTTAAAGTATTGTCCAAGTTTTCTTTTAATTCCTCAGATTGGGAATCAATTGTAACTTTAGCTTCATCAACAGTCTGTTTTACAGCAATACCAGCACCAATACTCATTACAACATAATCAGTGTTTGTAATTTCACCTTCCATAAAAGCTCCACCACCAATAGGAACTAAAGATTCGGCAGAACCTTTACCTGCCATATCATCAATAGTAGTTTTTAAAACTTCAAGCTCAGCAAGTGATGCTTGAATAGCTTCTACTTGTTGTTGTAATAATTCTGCTTGATTACGATAAGCAGAAAGTTCACTTACCATTTGTTGTAACTTTTGCTGATCATCCATAAAAAACACCTTTTATAAGATACCTTTAAGAACAAGATCTTCAACTTCATCAGGAGTGATTTCTTTTATTTCTTGAATATCTATTTGATTCCTATTTATTCCATGTTGACTACCGAATAAAGAGTAAATTTTTTCATAGATGTCTTTTTCATTAAATGATTTAAGTTCTTTAGTAAATTTTTGAGTCTGTGAGCCCATAACAAATTTACCTTTTACTCTATAAATTTTAGTTTGCATATAAATCCCTCATTTTGATAAAATATATTTAAAATGAATCTAAAAATCCTAAAGATTCTTCAACCCTAGCCATTTCAGGGCCAGTAGTGTCTTCACCCACTATTACTCCTTTAGAATTAGATATAGAACAAGCACCAACTAGAGGAAGACCTCTATTAACAGTACCAATATTACCTTCTACACCAAATACCTTCTCAACAAAAGTAATTTCATCAGGCTTAGAATCTTTGTGAATAAGAAATCCTTTATTAGTAACAGCCATTAAAGAACCAATTATATCATAACCTGCAATGGTAGATTTTTCAACATCAACATTTAATGTTTCTTCAATAACATTTATAGCATTATCTGAAACTTTAGGACTAACTATTGCCCCATTATCATTAGCTGCAAGAATATTACCAACTGCAGTGTATTTATCTGGTAATAATGCAATATTTTCAATACCTGCTTCTTTTAAAGCATTTAATTCCTTTTCAAATATTTGGGGAGAAACTATAAAACCATTTGAATTTCCCACCATTAATGCACCAGCTAAGTTAGATCCAGCAATTGAACTTATAACAATATTTACATCTAAAGCTTGTTTTAAATCTTCTAATCTAGAATCTAAAATATTGTGAGGAACAATAGCTACATCATCATTAACAGCTATATATACACCAAGATTTGGATTTCCTGTAAGATTAATTCTTTTCAACATTATTATTTACCTTATTAAATTAAATAATGAACATACTTAAAAAACAAGTTGAAAGTCTAATCAGCAAGAACTGCTTTAACATATTTTTCATCATCTTCTTCAATAACAGTAGCTTTTACTTTGATTTTAGATGGAATTTTTTGTATTCCTCTTTCCCAAATTTTTTCGTTAATTGAAGCATCAATGACAATATCTTCAACTTTCATATGTTTCATTAAAAAGTTTCTAACTTCTCTAATAGCCCTAGGAGCTCTTATAGTCCTTTTAACGTTTTTAACGTTACGAAGAGGTATTGTGTAAACTCTTTCTAAATTTTCTGCCATATTAAACACCCCTATAATTTAAGATTATTTCTTCTCCAATTTCTAGGCTTAGGTCTGTATCTTAATTTACGATTAGTTTTAGCGTAAGCCCAAATAGGAATTCTTCTATTTTGTTTTGTTGCTTTAGCCATTCTTAATTTTCTAGCTAATGGTTTATTTCTACTCATATTCTCACCATAATATATAATCATTATTTTTATTTTGATACGGAACAATCTATAATTCAATCTTTTAATCCGACAACATTAGTCTGATAATGTTCTGGGAAAATTTCACTAGAATTTCCTCCCACCTCATCAATTAATATTCTAATTTCAACCTCATAATCAGAACTATTGTCTTTATTGCTCTTTTCTTTTTTTACCTTGAATAATGATGAAACCAAGGTATTAATAGTTTTAAAACCAAAACTATCTAAATTTATGTATTGAATATTTTTCCTTGCCTCTAAACTTTGAATTTGATCTTTATTAAGTTTAGGAGTTTTATCATCCCTACGAGTCCCATCAGCAACAACAGGATACTCTAATGCTGCAGCCTCAATTACTTCTTTGTGAATATATTTAATTCCCTCATTTGGAAATCCATCATTCATAATCATATTAACAGCATCTTGTAAAATCTTTTTATCTAAGCTTAAAACACGATGAGGCATATCTAATGATTTTGCAGATAATTTTGCAGGAATATAGGAATCATATACATTGAAATTTGCAGTAACAAGCTCTACTTCAAAGCCTAACCTTTTAAGAATTAGTCCCATAAGAGAACTGTCTTTACCGCCACTATACAATACACAAGCTTTCATAAAAATTATTTCCTAGTAATACGCATTTCCCTTTTTTGACCAGCTAATTGTGATAATAAAACTTTTAGTTGATCATCAGTTACTTTTCCTTTTAAACTACCAGCTTGAGCAGATTGAATTAATTGAATTTCAATTTGTTGGACTAATTCAGGTCTAGTCAACTTAAGATTGGCTAATCTGCTTCGAGCTTCAGGAGTCATGATTTGTTTAACAGCTTGATTAAGCTGAGCTTCTAATTGTTCTTGCTGAGCTTGCTGTTCAACTTGCTGTTGCATTTGTTCATTTGCAAGAGCTTGTTGTTTTTGTAATTCCTCCATTTTCTTACGACGAATATCTTCAAGTTCACTCATATACAAATCTCCATATCTTTTCAATCAAAATAAATTTAATATTTTTCAAGTCCTGGAATATCTTTTATTAATTCAGCAGAAGTTTTGTCTAAGAAAGATTGTCCTTGTGGAGTTACAACTCTTCCACCTTCAACTTTTTCAACATACCCTGCATCTTCTAATTGATGTAAAGCTACTCTAACTATAGAACCGCTACTTAATCTGAATTTTTCAGGGCGGACACCACGGTCTTTTTTACCACCGAAAGACCTTCTTAAACTTCTAACACCTACAGGACCAGCTATATATACTTTTCTTAAGATAGCTGCACATCTTACATACCACCAATCGACATTAACTGGTTTTCTTTCTTTATGAACACCAGTTTTAACGAGACGAGACCATTCAGGTGATTGAATTTTATCATTATTGTTTTTAAATTCATCTGCGAGGTGATTGATTAATACCTCTGCAGGTACATCATATACAGTACTCATATTAATTCTCCATATATTTATTTATAGAAAATAACTAAGTTAAATTCTAATATATTTAAAAAGATTTGTTAAATAGATAGAAATTCTTAATATGATCCTCAAATTAAACTTAAATTTAGTCTTATGCTAAAGAAAAATAAGTTTGTAACTCAAAATGAGTATTAAGATTTTTTCTTATAAATAATAGCAACATGTCCTCTAACATCAACTAATTCTGAATTAGTTGCACTTACAATGTCGCTTATAAAATCATCTTTATTTTTTGCTATAGATCTAGCAAATTTTAATTTAACAACTTCATTGGATTTTAATTGACGTTTAACCTCATCAATTACATTTTCATTTACACCAGATTTTCCAATGTTAATTGTTATAGCGGAAAGAGCTTCATTCATAATTTCTTTTTTTGTTAATGTATGAGTCAATTTTAGCTCTCCTCTTTGATTTTATTTCCTTAATATAAGGAATTTTCATGATATGGCCGCATTCTGAACATTTAATGTTAACAGTACTGTCAACTAGCCGGATTGAACAGTTTTGGCCCGGAAAAAGGAACTTGTGACAATTTTTACAGTATCGCTTGTTCCATTGAGCAGGAATTTTAATATTATATTTAGTGGATATTTTAAGTGCAAGTTCAGCATATCTGTGAGATCTTTCAGGATGAGTGAAAAACTCATTTTCTGCCATATCAAAAAGAATATTAATCCTTTCATTTGCAATCTTTAAAATCCATTTTGGTCTTTTTCCTCTACTCAAACATACCCCTCTTATAAATGGAATATAAACTTCTATAAATAGAATTGTAAATCTTTTAATAGTTTTAAAAGGTTTTAAAGAAATAAAAACTAATTCTAAACGATATTATAAAACCATAATATACAAGAAGAATATTAAGAATGAATATGTTTTTTCTATATAAAAAGCTTTACTATAAAAAGCATATTACAATAAAAAGTTCCATTATTTTATATATTTTTGCTTATTAAAAAGCTTTTGTAAATAGACAAATACTTATAATAAATTCATAAAAAAAGCAAAAAATAAATTTAATAATTAAATAAGCTTTAATTATTCAAATAATGTATAAAAAGTTAAATTCAATATAAAAATAATAAAATAAAAATATATTGACCATATTAAAAGCTAATTTTAAATAAAAATTAAAGAAAATTAAATATAATTCTTGCTAAAAATTAACAGTATCATTTTTTTAATACCCATTCAATAAAATCTACTTCGCCAACAGGATAGGATAAATCATGACAGATAATTTTACATATTATATCTAAAACGTCTTCAGGACTTTTATCTGTAACATCGATCTCACAGGTATTATCCCCATATTTTTCATATGCTTCAACAGAACATACTGCTAAAGCCTCAGATAAAAGATTTTCATTAATTTTAGAGGAGGTGTAGTTTCTATCACTAAGTCGGATTTTTAATTTATCTGGGTGGGCTCTTAAAATAATTACTTTATCTGCACCACTGCAAAAATGACTTAAGTGACCTTCAAAAATCAATAATTTATTTTTATTTTTGTTTTGTTTAAAGAATTCATTTTTTTGATTATTAAATGCTTTATCTAAGTTTTCAATATCTACAATCTTATAATCTTTTTCAGGGTCTCTACCTAATATTAAATCATTCCCAAATGCAAGTTCATTTGTTTTGATTAACTTAACATACCAGTTTTCTTTTAGATTTAATTTATCAAATAAAATTTGTGAAATAGTAGTTTTTCCAGTACATGGAGTACCACTAATAAATATTGTTTTGTTAATCATATAATCACAAGAGTTGAAAAAATTATTTTTTAAGAATAACTCTTAAAACATCTTCATCCTCAAGAACATGATCTGGACCTACTTTTTGACCTGGAAATTTTACAGATGTTCCCCAAATCTTAGCATGTCTAAAGTTTTTAACAAATTCCCTATGTAATTTACCACATGCTTCAATAACAGTAGTGCCTCTTTTAATAATAAGAGGATCTTCCATATCTGCTTGTTTTCCCTGAGGTTTGAGATAAACTCTAATAAGACCTAAATTATTAAAAATAGTTTCTCTAAGATAATCCATATTATGTTTTTTATCAGCAGAAATAGGGATAAAATCAGGAATAGTTTCTCTAATATGATTCAGGTAAGTCTCATCAACTAAATCTGTTTTGTTCATAAGAATAATCATTGGAACATAAGATTTATTTCCATCTAAAACATCAATGAATTGATCTATACTAATATCTTCCCTAAATAATACACTAGCATTGTGTATACCATATTCATTTAATACAGACCTAATTGTAACCTCATCAAGTTTTGATAATGGAATAGTTGAAGATACTTTTACTCCACCCCTACCAGTTTTTTTAACCCTTACATCAGGCTTGGTTTGGTTAGGTCTAACACCAATATCATGAATTTCCTTTAAAATAACATTAATATGCTGAGGATTTAAAACATCAAGAACTATGATAATTAAATCAGCATCCCTTGCAACTGCTAAAATCTCTTTGCCTCTACCCTTACCACCAGATGCACCAGTAATAATACCTGGAACATCAAATATTTGAATTTGGGCATTGTTATACTCCATAATACCTGGAATGATATCTAATGTTGTAAATTGATAAGCGCCAACTTTACTTTCTGCATTTGTTAATTCATTAAGTAATGTTGATTTTCCAACAGATGGAAAACCTACAAGTACTGCAGTTGCATCTCCAGATTTCTTAACATAAAAACCCTGACCTTTAGTACCAGAACTGTTTCTTTTAATCTGTTCTTCTTTAAGTCTTGCAATCTTAGCTTTAAGTTTACCTATATGGTGAGAAGTAGCTTTGTTATACTGAGTTTTTTGAATCTCATCCTCAATATCTTTTATCTTCTGATCTATATCACTCATAACTACACCAAATAAATAATAATTAAAAAATGAATAGGTTTTTAAAAACCATATAAAAATAATATATTAATATAATTTCTTCTTTTAAAATATATAAAACTTAAGATTAGAATAAAAATTTTAAAAATAATCTATTGAATTTAAAATAATCTAATAATCAATTGAAAAAAAGGTCAAATTATATAAATATTAGTATAATTTAGATTTAAAAAAAATAAAAAAAGAAAAGTTAAGATAAAAATCTTAACTATTAATAGCTAGGACGTAGTCCCATTTGTAGAATTCGAAACATCAACAGTTGAAGAGGAGCTTCTTCCTCCTGCAGCCGTATTTTCAAAATTAACTTGCCACAATGAAACACCATTTGCCATATGTACCTGAGTAAATATGTCTTGACCATAACCACCTAAAAGATACAATCGAGTAAACATCGAATCAACAAGTTCATTACTCATTAATACAGCATTGTATGTACCATTATATCCAAATACGTATAAGGTGTAATTACCATCACTAGCACCTTTAATACTTTCATTTTTAACAAGATAACCATCTTCAATAACAAGTAGATTACTTGCTTTTAATGGATTATAGGTAGAACCATTTAGTTTAACTTCACTACCATTATTAGCAAATTTAGATACTATTTGAGCGCTAGTATTATTAGAGCTACCTCTTGTAATTTTAGCAGTGAAATTAATACCAAACTCTTCATGCATTGGTATTTCACCTGTTTGGCCCGAAGCATTAAGAACTGTTTGGTTTTTACCAGTGTAGTATTGGTAGGCTTCTGTTTCATCACCATCAAATTTCCAATTACCAAAGTAAGTCCACCAACCTGCTTTTGCAAGCATATCTGAACTTGCAACAAATATAACTGGTTTTGGATTATCAGGGTGCGTAAGCTTTATAATAGCCGCAGAATCCCCACTTGAAACATGGTATTTACTTTGTAAAGTACTTTGAGCTTCAGATTTAGACTGAGGTAAAATTTCATTTAGTATTTTTACAGTAGTACCATTACTTCCATTAGTATAAGGAATCAATTGATTATATATTGGATCATAACCGCTAGTACCAAGCATTCTGAAAATACCTGCAGATAATTCTAAATTATCCGTTGTCATTGCATGACCTAGCCAATAGGCCCTACCTTCTGAACCTTGCATACCTCCATCAAATATGGTTTGTCTATCTGCTGCAATCTCAAATAAATAACCGAAATCCCACCATGAGCTTATTACTGTATCATTAGCTTGATTTTGTTTGATCCATTCCATAGAATTCCACATATCATCATTAGTACCTGGAACAATATTTTGGCTAGTTAAGTGAGCAAAACATACTGTTGGAGAAACAATAGCTAAGAATATACAGAATATTGCTAGATATTTTGTATATGGTATATCATTATAAACCAAGGGTTTTTTAAGTTGATATAAAATTGCAGCAATAATAATAAGTGCTACCATTAAAACAATACCGAAAATATGATTTACTTGGACAATAATAGGATAAGATCCGATAATTGCAGCTATAATAATCGTAGCTATAATTTTTTTATCATCTATTCTTCTAGCCTTAATATAATCTGCAGCATAACCTACAAAAATACCTGTAAGTATCCCAAATGGTAAGATTAATAATGTAATAAACCTTGCACCTTGAGTTACTGCAACTGCAGCTGAAAATGTCCATACAATAAATAATGTTAAGTACAATATCGTTTCTTTTCTTGATTTAACAACCTCATCTTGAGAGGCGAATTCAACAATATCACTAAGAGAGAAAGAAAACCTTTTATCAGCTTTTTTAGAAGTTGATTCTCTTAGATTTTTAGGTAATTTACCTGTAGAAGTTTTATTTGTAGAGGTTTTACTTAATTTAAATAATCTGCTCACATATATGTAAAGAACTATTAAAGCAGCGAATAAACAAGTTATACCTCCAATACCGTTTATAGCAGCACCAGTATTAGCTAAGAAAGATCCTGATAATCCACCAGATATTAATGCTGGAACTTGAAGCTCTGCAACAGATACTCCTACATTAGGAAAACCAGTAAGAGTGGTTGTAGCTTGTAATGAGAAACCTCCTAAAACATTATTGACAATACCAAATACTCCAGAACTATCAACAATAGTCAGTGCAATTACAAGTAAAACAACAAGACCGATTATTGATAATACTTCACGTTGTAAAAGATATTCCTTAATCTTGCTTGAAAGAGAAACATTCTCATGAGAATGCTTAATATTCATATAAAAATTAAGTATTAAGTACACTACAATAAATAAAGCTAACATAGCTATGTAAAATACATAACCATCCCAAGACTCTGCAAATCCCATAATAGATAAAACTGAAAGTATTACAAATAATATTTTATATATCTTCCTATCCGACCGAATACTTTCAATGAAAAATAGAATCGTGAACAGTGGGAATATAAAAATAAACATATCTGTATCAAAGAAACCCGGGAATGTGTGTGCAAAGTAGTTAGGAGACAATGCAATAAGTAAAGATGCGGCTATTGCACCATAATCATTAGTAACTCTCCTTACAATAGCATAGGCAGGAATAACTGCTAAACAAGATATAATAGCTCCCGTCCAAAAAGCTACGGTTTTAACATCAAAATCACCGAATAACTGAGCTAAATTATACATCCATGACGTAGTCACACCAATACCCATTTTATATGTAGTATTCATACCATAAGGAGAAAATCTGTGATTATCCACCTGAGTGTTATTAACCAAAGTATCTCC
Source organism: uncultured Methanobrevibacter sp. (assembly GCF_905235195.1). Taxonomy (GTDB): domain Archaea; phylum Methanobacteriota; class Methanobacteria; order Methanobacteriales; family Methanobacteriaceae; genus Methanarmilla. Next base: position 27,992 of record NZ_CAJOKH010000033.1, read on the forward strand.
ATAGTAACCATGATCAATATAATTCTGAGTCATCCTTAAGTTATAATATGAATCCATCTCTGAAAAGTAAGGAAGACCAGATGAATCAACATATTCTGCTTTCATATCAGAAGGGAGTCCATTTAATTCTATTGCTGGAGCCCTTAATGCAAATACAAAAGCTAAAAGTATGAGGACGATTACTACAGATTTAATTATATTCTTTGTATTAGTATTCATAAAATCCTCTGTTACATTTCTAATTAAAAAATTTTTTAAAAAGTTTTAAATTAAGTATACCTAATTTAAAAAAATTAATGATATTAAATTTAAATTAAATAAAATATTTATTTATTATATTAAAATTAATAAAAAATTATTGAATTTAAAATTAATTCAAGATTTAAAATTAATTATTCAAATAATATTTAAATATTATTCATTAATAATATTCTTTTTTAATGTTTTTAAATATATGTATTTATTTTTAAATAAATATTATAAAACTAAAAAAATTAAAAAAAATAAAAATAAATTTTAATCATTAATTGTTATTTATAAAAAAATTAATGTTCTAATTAGTTTAATAAAAAATAAGAAAAATAAAAAGATTATTATAAAAAGCTACTCCTGTTTAGATTCTTCAAGTGCTTTATCCAACTCATCAACATTACATGTGAATCTACAACTAGGAAAACCTCTACAACCTATAAATTCACCATAACGCCCATGCCTTTTAATTAATTCTTTACCACACTTAGGGCAAGTTCCCACTACTTCAAGAACTTTATTCGTTTTTACATTTTCCTTACCACAATTAGGATCAAGACAAGCATGTTGACGTGGTTTACCATAGGAAATAATAGGAAGGCCACAAGTAGGACATTTCTTTTTAAGGAAGTTAGCGCCTTTTGGAAGATTATAAATTACTCTACAATCAGGATAATTAGAACAACCTACAAAACTATTTTTAGTTTTTGGAGAGTATCTTTTAATTAAATCTCCGCCACATGCACATTTACCAACAATCTGGCTTTTCATATATGCATCATAAAGTTTTGGGCCAATATCCTCCTCATTTTTTTGAATATCAGAAAGGATGCTACGAACCTCATAATATGCATCATCTACAAGTTTTCCCCTTGTAAGTTTGCTGTCTCTAATTTTATCTAAATCCTTTTCAAAATTACGAGTTAACTCTTCTGAGGTAATATCCTTACAATATTCTTCTAAAGTATCAATAATATTTTCACCTAACTGATTAACCTCAATTTTTTTACCAGATATATATTTTCTATCATAAAGTTTATCAATAATATCTGCACGTGTAGCTTTAGTTCCCAATTCTCTTTTTTCAAGTTCTTTAATAAGAGAGGCTTCATTATACCTTGCAGGAGGTTTAGTTTCCTTCTCTTCAGATACTATATCTTTTACTTTAACCTTATCTCCTTTTTTAAGATCTGGAAAACTATCATTTTCTACCTTTTTAAATGGATAATGAGCTAACCATCCCATTTTAGAGACTCTTTTACGTTTAAATTCAAAACCTTCCTCTGCAACATTAAGATTAACTTTCATAGTTTCAAGTTCAGATTCAGTTGAAAAAACACTTATAAATCTATAAACTATTAAATCATAAATCTTTTGCTCATCCTTATCTAATTTTTCAGGAAGTACTCCTGTAGGGTGAATTGCAGGGTGAGCAGCATCAGTTTTTTTACCTTCATTTGGTTTTAATTTTTTAGGTAAATCTGTAATGTGTTTTTTATACTCCTCATTTTGAGAAAGATTAATTAAAATATTTTTATAATTTAAAGATTCTGGTAATTTTTGAGAAGAAGTACGAGGGTATGAAGTGTATCCTCCAGTATATAAATTCTGAGCAATAAGCTGAGTTTTTTTAGGAGAAAATCCAAAAACAGAATGGGATTCAGATTGAAGGCCTCCTAAATCAAAAGGTATTGGAGGTTTTCTAATAGTTCTTGAGATTTTAACACTACTTACATCAGCATTTGAACCTTTACAATTTTTATAAATATTTTCTGCACGCTGTTTATCAAAGATTTTACCATCTACATGATCTGCTATAATTTCATTTTCAAGTAATGCTTTAATTAACCAGTAAGGTTCTGGAACAAACTTTTTGATTTCTTTTTCTCTTTTTGTAAGTATGGAAAGAGTAGGAGTTTGAACACGACCTGCTGATAATTTTAAGTATTTTGATTTTGATTTTCTAACAGATAACATTAAAGCTTTTGAAATATTAACACCAAAATAATAATCCAATATATGTCTTGCAATACCACTTTCAACCTGTGGCATATCTAAATCTATTTTATTGTCGTATGCTTCAAGTAAATCTTTTTTTGTTAAAGTGGAAAATTTCATTCTAGAAACTTGAGAGAAATCTTTAATACCGCATGCATATTTTAATGCATTAAAACCAATTAAGGTTCCTTCAACATCATAATCACAAGCATGAGTAAAAGAATCTGCATCCTTTGCAAATTTCTTTATTGCATTTAAATAATCTTTAGTAAATCTACTGGATTTATTTATTTCAAATGCAGGTACCCATTCCAAATCAAAATAATATGTGTCTCTGGAATTTTTAGGACTTAATGAATATAAATGACCAACTGCAGAAACAATTACAATATTGTTACCATCCTTTTCCAATTCCCAATAATTAACTTTTTTATTATATCTACCTTTTTTAGGATGGCTTGATAAAGCTTGAGCAATTTTCTCAGCTGCTTTTGGTTTCTCACAAATAATTAATTCATTCATTTTTTATCACATTAAAATTTGATTTTAAAAAAATCATAATATTAAAATTTGAAAAATTTAATTAAATTTTCAAAAAATATAAATAAATTTATTTGACTTTAAACTTAGATTATTATTGAGATTTCATATTAATTTATTAAAATATGTAGTAAAATCCCGACAATTATAAATTTAAGTAAATTTATTAAAATTTTTAAAGAAATAATAAGTTAAGTTTATTAAAAATTTTAGAATAAAAGACTTTAAATCTTCTTACTTTTATCTAATATACAATTAATATATATAAAATTTTTCATTAAAATTAAATTGCACTAATACTAAGATGTTATATTTTCTAAAAGAGTGAAAAGAAAAAATGCCCTATTTATAAATATATATTATAATGAGTGAAAAGAAGATTCCTTATATTATATATTATATTATTATAGACGAAAAGAAAATACCTTATTTTATTATGTATATTATAAAATATGATTAAAAAGAATAATTCTTTATATTATTATTAATGATTGAATATTAATTTAAAAAATAAATTATGTTTTAATTCGTATAATGTTAATTTTTAAAGAAAATTAATGATAAAATAAGTTTAGATATTTAAAAATCATTAATAATAGTCATTATTATTTGATAATAAATAAAAATCATGACTTTTTTAAGAACATGGCTTAAAATAAGAAAAATAGTGGCTTTAATTAAAAAACAATCCTAAAAATAAAATAAAATAAAAGAAAAAAGATATAAACATTAGTTTATATCATACTTTTGTAAAAGTAAAAGCTCTTCTGTAGATAATTTTTTACCGTGTTTAAATTTATCAAAGATATTTTTTCAGCTTTCTCTTTTTCTTCAGTGTTTTTCTTTGGAGCAGATTGTTTTGAATTTGATTTACGTTTTCTTGGTCTAGAAGTACCAAGTTTTTTATTAATTACATGAATTTCACTTAAAACTAATTTAAATTCTTCATGTTTACTAGATGCAGCTTTTCTAGCTTCAACAAAAGATTTATGAGCTTCATCTGCAGCAGCCCTAATTTCATCAGTTTTTCTGAAATAGTGTAACATTTGTTCATGAGCTTCTTGAGCTTGTTCTGAAAGTTCAACAACTCTAGCATGATGATCTTCAGATTCTTTTCTAAATTCTTGAGCTTGTTCTTTATTTTTATCATCTTCATGAACATCCATTAATTGTTTACGAAGGTCATTTGCATTTTTAACAAGCTGATTTTCTTTTTTAATATCTAAAACTCTAGTTTCAATGATCTTATCAATCTTTTTGATTTCATTTTCGAGTTTGACTTTATCTTTTTTACCTGAGGACCATTCTAAGTTTTTAAGGTCTTTATTCGCTTTATTACGCAACTTTTTTTCTGCTTCAACTTCCTTGTTAATTGTATTACGTTGGTCTCTAAACTCAATAGCTTTGTTTAAATTTTCTTTTAAGGAATCATTCAATTCATCACGGATTTTACGTTGTTCTTTAGCAACCCTGTTGTAATGTTCCCTTTCTTCTACAATTTTAGCGATTTGTTCTTCTTTTTCAACTTTTTGTTGTTTTACACCTTCAATAGTGTCTGCAAGAACAAAATCATCGTTAAATTCTATAATTTCCTCATCAGCTTCTTCAGATTCAGCTTCAACATCAGCTGCTTCTTCATCTTCAGAAACTTCTTCATCTACTACATCTTCAGCTTCAGCTCTAACAGATTCATCTTCAACATCATCTGCAGTTTCATCGTTTGCTTCAACAGTTTCATCTTCAACAACTTCTTCTTCAGCTTCAGCATCTTCAGTAGCTTTTGCTTCAATAACAGGTAAAATTGTAGTTAAATCTTCTTCATCAACAATGATATCAGCAATTTCTTTAACTGCTGGTTTTGCATTAAATGCAATACCTAATCCTGCAGCTTCAATAATGGAAATATCATTAGCTCCATCACCAATAGCCACACATTCTTCTAAAGAAATATCTTTATTTGCAATATAATTATTTAAAACATCAAGTTTAGAACCGGAAACTAAATCCCCATTTACTTCACCAGTTAATACACCATCTTCTTCTACTAATGAATTTACAAAAATACCATCAACTCCTAATTTTTCTTTTAATGGGTCAGCAATAATATCAAAACTACCACTAATAATAATTACCTCATAATCATTATCTTTTAAGGATTTGACAGTCTCTTCAGCACCATTTGTGAGAGGGATTTTTTCTCTTAATTCAACAATATCTTCAACAGAAACACCTTCAAGAAGTTTTACTCTTTCTTGAATTGAAGTTTCAAAGTCGAGTTCACCATGCATTGCCTTATCAGTAATTTCAGCAATTTGATCTTCTACATTTGCAATTTTCCCTATTTCATCTATTGCTTCTCCATTCATTATAACATTATCTAAGTCAAATACTATAAGTTTAATCAAAACGATCACCAATTATATTAAATCCAACTCTTTAAGCCTGTCGTAAGCTCTTTCTACTCCAAGCTTAGCATCGCTACGAGTTTTTGCACCGGTACAGACAACTTTTCCTGAACCGAATAATAATAAAACTACTTTAGGATCAGTTAGACGATATACTAAACCAGGGAACTGTTCTGGTTCATATTCGGTGTTTTCTAATTCTAAAGCAACAGCTTCTAAATTTAATGCAGATTCCAAATCTGCTGAAGCTACAATATTTTGAATTTTAATTTCAAACTCATGAGGAATTTCTTTATCAATGACCCTCATAAGATCAACAGTTTTTTTAATAGCTAACTTTGAGTCATCTATAGATTTAGCACCAGTACATACTAATTTACCTGAACTAAAAATCAAAGCAGCAGTTTTTGGATCTTTAAGTTTGAAAACTAAACCAGGGAATTGCTCGCGGTTAAAATCTACATCAGGTAAATTCTTAGCAACTTCAGTAAGTACTATATCTTTACCAATACTAGCAGAAGACACAATGTTTTCTATTTTGATATCAACATCGGTCATTATAAACCTCCAAATTATATTTTTAAAAAAAAGTAAGTAAATATTTTATATATAATTTGAAAAATAAGTAAATCAAATATTAAATTAAAATTTTTACTATACATAACTTTGTATTTAAATAGTATATAAACTTAATTAAAAATAAATTTTTTTATCATTAAATATACAATATAAAAAATAATATAAGTTTATTAAAAAATCTTTAGAAAAATTGAAAGGAAAGTTATTAGAATGATTGAAGTTGAAGCCAAAGCAAAAATTGATAATTTTGAGAATATGCGTAATAGGATATTTAAATTAAATGCTTTAAAAATTAAAGAAGAACATCAAAAAGATATATATTTTAATAGTCCTATAAAAGACTTTGCAAAAACTGATGAAGCTTTAAGGATTAGAAAAACCTCATCTGAAAAAGGAAACCATATATTCATTACTTATAAAGGACCTAAAATTGATGAAAAAAGCAAAACTCGTAAAGAAGTTGAAATGGAAATAGAAAGTGAAATGAAAGCAGAAAAAATCTTTGAATCATTAGGTTTTAAAGCTGTTCGAAAAGTTATAAAAGATAGAGAATATTTCCAATATGAAAATTACGAAATAAGTCTTGATAATGTTTATGGTTTAAGTCCCTATATGGAAATAGAAACAGTAGTTGAGGAAGGTGCCGATTACACCAAAGCCCAAGAAGAAATTTTTAAATTATTTGAAAAATTAGGTATAACAGATGGTTTTGAGAGAACTTCATATTTAGAACTACTTGAAAACCTTGATAATAAGAAAAATTAACTAAATTAGATTTATCGATTATTCTTTTTTTATTCCATCTAAATTAAAGATTCGATAATAAACTTAATAAATATAAATATCTATTTCATTAAAAAATGAAACATTAGGCCTTAACTAAGCTTATTGTCTAATCCTTTAAATACTCAAAGAACAAATATGATAAATATTTAAATATTTTTATAAATTTAAAAATTTTTTATAATCTTAAATTAGTTATCCATAAGAATTACATAATCTGAATAAACAAAATTAGTTTAAAACTTTTATCCATAAGAATTAAATAAATTAAATAAATTAAATAAATAGATTTATTGAATATATTTCGAGTATATGGTTTTAAAAGATAATATTAAAATTGAAAAAGCAATGGAGTGAGAGATTTGCAATACTTTGTAAGTCCTTATAATAAAGAAGTTAAATACAAATTTAAAAAAGACATAACCGTTTATGATACAACACTTCGTGATGGAGAACAAACCCCCGGTGTTGCATTTAGTAGCGATGAAAAAGTGTCTATTGCAAGAAAATTAGATGAACTTAAAGTTCCCCAAATTGAAGCAGGTTTTCCAATAGTATCTAATGCTGAAAGAAACATTGTTAAAAAAATTGCAAACGAAGGTTTAGATGCACAAATTATCTGTCTTGCAAGAACAAAAATAGATGATATTGATGCTGCATTAGATTCTGATGTTGATGGAATAATTACATTTATGGGTGCATCCGATTTACATCTTGAGCATAAATTACATTTTACAAGAGAACAAGCTTTAAACTTATGTATGCGTTCTGTTGAATATGCAAAAGACCATGGACTGTTTGTAGCATTTTCAGCAGAGGATGCAACAAGATCAGACTTAGATTTCTTAAAAAGAATGTATAAAAAAGCTGAAAGTTATAATGTAAATAGAATTCATATTGCAGATACTGTTGGAGCAGCAACTCCACAAGGAATTGATTATTTAGTTAAAGAGCTTAAAAAAGATATAAAAACTGATATTGCAATGCATTGTCATAATGATTTTGGACTTGCTGTAAGTAATTCAATTGCAGGTCTTTTAGCAGGTGCAAGTGCTGTTTCAGTTACTGTAAATGGTATTGGTGAGCGTGCAGGTAACGCTTCACTTGAAGAATTAGTAATGACACTTAAAATTTTATATGGAAAAGATTTAGGTTTTAAAACAAAACATATAAAAGAGGTTTCATCTCTTGTTTCTCAAGCAACGGGACTTGATATACCATATAATAAACCAGTTGTTGGTAAAAATATATTTAGACATGAATCAGGTATTCATGTAGATGCAGTTATTGAAGAACCATTAACCTATGAACCATATATTCCAGAGCTTGTAGGTCAACAAAGACAGTTAGTTTTAGGTAAACATTCTGGTTGTAGAGCAGTAAAAGCAAAGCTTGATGCATGTGGTTATAAAGTTAGTGATGATCAGTTATGCGAAATTGTAAGAGAAGTTAAGAAAACAAGAGAAAAAGGAACTTATATTAACGATGATGTTTTTAAAGAAATTGTTAGAAATATTAACCTTGCAGACCCATAAAACTTCTTCTTTTATTTTTTTAAATCATTTTTTTAAAATATTTCTTAAAATCAACAACTTATTTTAATTTATTTATTTATTTAATCTAAATAATCTAAGTTTATAATTAATTTTAATTAATTAATCAGAATTATTTTAATTAATAAATTGATTAATATTAGTTAAAAATGATAACTTAGTTAAAATTTGAGTTAATTATAATATTGTTAACATTTTATATTAGTTAAAGCTAATTAATTTTAATATATAATCTAAAATTATAATTTAAGCTTATTTATTAATCATAAAATTATTGGTAAAAAATTCTAAAAATAATATAATAATTATGTTTAATGGAAATTATTATTTAATAAAATATTAAACATCAAAATATTTATAAAAATATTAACTAAAAATATGTATAATAAAAGTTAATTATAATTTTAAAATTTACAAAATAATTATAATAGAAAATTAAAGTGTAAAAATGAATATTACAGAAAAAATTTTATCTGAGAAAGTGGGTCATCAAGTTAGTCCTGGAGAAATTATAGAAGCTGATGTGGATTTAGCTATGAGTCATGATGGTACTTCTCCTCCTGCTATTAAAACATTTGAAAAAGTAGCAGATAAAGTATGGGACAGTGAAAAAATAGCTATAATATTTGACCATAATGTACCTGCAAATACTATTGGTTCTGCTGAGTTTCAAAGGGTTACAAGGGACTTTATTAAAAAACATGGAATTACCCACCATTACATTAATGGAGAAGGTATCTGCCACCAGGTACTTCCAGAAAAAGGTCTTGTAGAACCTGGAAAATTAATAGTAGGTGCAGATTCACATACATGTACTTATGGAGCATTTGGAGCATTCTCAACTGGAATGGGTGCAACAGATATTGCAATGGTTTATGCTACTGGTAAAACTTGGTTTATGGTTCCTGAATCTATAAAAATTAATGTGGAAGGTAAATTGAATAATCTTACTTCAAAAGACATAGTCTTAAATATTATTGGCGAAATTGGTATTGCAGGAGCTACCTATAAAGCTGCTGAGTTTTTTGGAGAGACTATTGATAAGTTAGATGTTGCAAGTAGAATGACTATTACCAATATGGCTATAGAAATGGGTGCTAAAAACGGAATAATGGAACCTAATAAAGAAACATTAAAATATGTTGCAAAAAGAACTGGTAAAAAAGAAAATGAACTTAATATAAAACGTTCAGATAAAGATGCAGAATATTATAAAGAGTATTATTTTAATATTGATGATATTGAAGAACAGATAGCATGTCCTCATGATGTAGACAATGTAAAAAATATTAGTGCAGTTGAAGGAACCTCTATTGACCAAGGCGTTATTGGTTCATGTACAAATGGTAGATTAATAGATTTAAAACAAGCTGCAGATATACTTAAAGGAGAGAAAGTCCATGAAGATGTTCGTTTAATAATCCTTCCTGCATCACGTGAAATATACCTTCAGGCAATAGAGAAAGGTTATATTGAAACCTTTGTTGAATCTGGTGCAATAGTATGTAATCCTGGATGTGGACCATGTCTTGGTGCACATATGGGTGTTTTAAGCGAAGGTGAAACTTCAATATCAACAACAAATAGGAATTTTAAAGGGAGAATGGGAGATTCTAACTCTTCAGTGTATCTTGCAAACTCTAAAGTAGTTGCAGCTTCAGCAATTAAAGGATATATTGAAAAACCAGAAAATATTTAATTTTTATATTAAATTAATTAGAACCTGAAAAAATTATTAAATTAATGGAACTTTAAAAAACAATTAAAAAAAAATGATAAATGTAAAAAGAAGTATTTAAGTTTAGGTCTATTGATAGAATGTGAAAATATGGATGATAATAATATAAATATTAGATTAATTGAAAAAGTAGAAAAACTTGAAAGTAGTTATGGGCGAAAATTTTCAAATACGCAAAAAATCCTACTTTCAACTGATGGGTCCATTACTGCAATATTAGATGTTTTATATGGTAAAATTGATTTTACAACCATTGAACAACATATTGAAAAAGCATCCAAAGAAGTTGCAGAACATTTAAACATTGAAGAAGGAAATGAAGTTGCAAGTAGAATAATTTTAATGCATAAAGAGGATAAACCTTTAATTCATGCATTAAGTTATATTCCTCTTGAAAGATTAAGCGAGGGGATGGAATTAGATTTAAGATCTGGTAAAATTCCAATCGGCAGAATATTAAAAAAATACCGCGTCGAATCTAGAAGAGAAATCAAAAATATACATATTGAAAAACCTAATAAATATATTAAGGAAATCTTTAATACTGATGAAGATGTATTAACCAGAGATTATGATATTATTAAAGATGGTGAAATATTTATGTGGATTGAAGAAATTTTCCCTGTAAGTTATTTTAATGAAAATATTAGTGAATATTAAGTTTAATTAAATTTGTAAAATAAGTTAAATTTAAATTCAATGCTTAAGATTAAAATAAAATCCACGACTTAAATTTAAAATAAATTGACTATGGTGATTAAATGGGAGTGAAATTTAAAGATATTGCAAGTCCTGAAAAAATTAGTTTAAAAGATTTGGAAGGTAGAACAATAGCTATAGATGCATATAACACTATTTATCAATTTTTATCAGGTATTCGACAAAGAGATGGTACTCCTCTTAAAGATGCAAATGGAAATATTACTTCCCATTTAAGTGGTATATTATATAGAACTTCATCTATTGTTGAAAAAGGCATAAAACCTATCTATGTATTTGATGGTAAACCATCAGAGCATAAAGCAAGTACCATAAACAAACGTCAAGAAATTAAAGAAAAATCAGAAGAACAATGGAGAAAAGCAGTAGAAGCAGGCGATGAAGAACTTGCACGTAAATATGCAATACGTACCTCTAGAATGACCCCATATATTATAGAAAGTTCAAAAGAATTACTTGATTATATGGGAATACCTTATGTTCAAGCATCAGGAGAAGGTGAAGCACAAGCATCCTATATGGTTTTAAATAATGATGCGTGGGCAGTTGCATCACAGGATTATGATTGTTTGTTATTTGGTTCTCCAAGAAGTATTAGAAACCTTACCTTAAGTGGTGGATTATCTAATCTCGAGTATATGGAGCTTGAAAAAGTACTAAACCATGTTAATCTTACAAGAGAAGAATTAATTGACTTGGCACTTCTTGTAGGTACTGATTTCAATGATGGAGTACATGGCATTGGTGTTAGAAAAGGCTTGAAATTATTAAAAGATAAAAGTTTGGAAGAAGTTTTAAATGATTTGGATGTAGAACCTAAAACTAATCTATTTACTTTAAGAGAAATTTTCATGAATCCCGATGTTAATACAAAATATAAAATTAAATTTAAAAGTGTAGATAACGATAAAATTACCGAGTTCTTATGTGAAAATCATGGATTTTCAAAAGAACGTGTGTTAAATACTACAGATAAAATGAAAAAATTAAATACTACTCAAAGGAGTTTAGAAGACTGGTTTTAATATAAATTAAAATGGAGGAAATGATTCTCCAAAAACATATTTAACATATTCTCGTGCAAGGTCTACTTGATGAGGATAAGATTTTGAAATTTTTTTAGTAAAATCCAAACGACTAGTAGATTTTGTAATTAATTTTAAAATGTCCATATAACGGTTGATTGATGCTTCTTTAGAAAATTGGAAATTATCCTCTGCAAATTTAACTTTATTATCATCTAAACAAGGAATTTCCAAAGTTTGACATATTGTCTCTGGAGTAAAACATTTTCTACGTATTAATGGTGAAACTGAACTTACTAATACATAATCTCCACAGTCAATTAAAGGTGGAACACCTTGAGTTTTTAAACGGGACATATCTGTTAGTCTGTGAAAATTATTAATATTATAACAATGGAGTTCTGTGTAGAAGTCAGGTTTATATAAATTAATTAAATCGATTATTTTTAAACCTTGTTTTGATGTGTAAAACTCTTTATCAACAGTTGAAATATATGGAGATTTATCAAAGTTATAAATATAAATCTGACCCTTTGAAAAATCCGGTTTTTTTAAAAGTTTAATTAATTTAATAGAGGTTTTGCCTTCATTAGCATGAACTCCCCCAATAAATAATTTAACAGGACCCTTACCATTATCAATGTGTTGAAAATATACCATATTATCAAAAGTTATAAAAATAAAATCTAAAAATTAAAATAACTAGGGCAAGTAAAATATGTAAAATAAATAAAAAAGAAAAAAATTAAGGAAAATAATTAAAATTATGTTCCTTCCTGCCAATTTGCCATATATTCTTTTTGACGATCTGAAATTGAATCAATTTCAATATTCATAGATTTTAATTTTAAACTAGAAACCTCATAATCAATTTCATCAGGAGCTTTCATAACTCCAACATCCATTTTTCCATTATTATTAAGAATATATTTAGCAGATAAAGCCTGTACAGCAAAACTCATATCCATAATCTCAGCAGGATGTCCTTGACCACTTGCTGCTGCAAGATTTACAAGACGACCATCAGCTAAAAGATATAATTTTCTGCCATCTTTCATAGTAAATTCTTCTATACTTTCACGAACAGTTTTAACACTAGTAGATTGAGCTTCCAAATCTTGTCTGTTAATTTCTACATTAAAGTGTCCAGAATTACAAAGCATACAACCATCTTTCATGTATTTGAAATCATCCCCAGAAATAATATTAATATTACCAGTAACTGTAATTATAATGTCTGAAATTTTAACTGCTTCTCTAATTGGCATTACTCTAAAACCATCCATTCTAGCTTCAAGTGCTCTTATAGGATCAACTTCAGTTACAATTACATTTGCACCTAAACCTTGAGCACGAGTTGCAACTCCACGGCCACACCATCCGTAACCACAAACAGTGAAATTTTTACCTGCAATTAACATATTAGTTGTACCCATTATTGCATCAAGAGATGATTGACCAGTACCATATCTGTTATCAAATAAATATTTAGTGTAAGCATCATTTACTGCAATAACCGGGAATTTTAATGCTTTATCATCAGCCATTGCTTTTAATCTGTGAACACCAGTAGTAGTTTCTTCACATGCTCCCATTATATTACTTAATAAATCAGTTCTTTTACTGTGTAAATACATAATCATATCTGCACCGTCATCAATAATGATATCCGGTTTATGACTTAATACATCATCAATAGCTTCATAATATTCTTCTTCTGTTTGTTCTCTCCAACCATAAATGTTTAAGCCTAAAGCAGCTGCACCTGCTGCTGCATCATCATGAGTAGATAAAGGATTACAACCAGTCATAGCTACTTCCGCACCACCTGCTTGTAATGTTAAACCAAGATTGATGGTTTTAGGTTCTAAATGCAAACAAGAACCAATAGTGATTCCTTCAAATGGTTTTTCTTCTTTAAATACTTCTTTAATATGTTCTAAAACAGGCATATGCTTTTGTACCCATTCGATTTTCATTATTCCATCATCTGCAAGAGACATATCTTTTACATTACTCATAAACATCACAATATTATTTTTATTTAGAATCAAAATTAATAAATAGTTTAAAGTTATATTAATTTAAAAAAAAATTAATTTATAAAAAAACATAATTATTATATGTATGGTCTAGTATTTAAACTTACTAAACTAAAATAAGTTTTCACAATATAAATAAAAATTAAATAAAAATTAAAACAATTAATATATATTTTTTGTTTATTTTTAATATAAATATAATGTGATTAGATAGGTTTAAAGTTAATAACTTTAAAAAAATTAAAAAGCTATAATGAATTCATAGATGAAAAAAAGAAATTAAAATAGTAAATTAATTGAATATTGGTCAAATATAAAAGATTATTTATTATGATTTATAAACAATTAATTAGGTGATAAAAATTAAGATAATGAAAATTATGATTGTTATTACTACTTCTTATATCCATAGGTACGGTTTCTACAATAGAATTTAAAAATGACCAAGTAAGTGATAGTATAGAATTAAATCAAAATGATGAAAACATTAATATAAAAATCAATAGTGATTTTTCAAAAACACCACAAAATAACAATATTGAAAATGAAGAAAAATCATTCACTGATTTAAGTAATGAAATAAAATCTGCAGAAGATTCACTGAATTTAACTGAAAACTACAAATTCAATAATAATACAGATAAAGATACAGGTATTGTTATAAGTAAAAATAATTTGTCCTTGACGGTAAAGGATTTACAATTGATGGAAATAATAAATCAAGAATATTTAAAATTACAGGAGATAATATTGTAATAAAGAATCTTATTATAAAAGGAGGATATTGTGAAACTGCTGCAGGAATATACTGTTGAGGGAATCTAACATTAAATAATATTAGTTTTATCAATAATTACGCAAATACAAGAGCTGGAGCTATATGTCTTATCAATAATAACACCCTTAACTGTAATAATTGCCAATTTATTGATAATTATGCAAAAACAGCATCATCAATATATGTAAGAGATAGCTATCTCAATATCATCCATTCCAATATAAGCTCTAAAATGTTTAACAAATGGTCACAAATCTATTGTGAAGATAATTCAACTATTTATGCAGATTATATTATTTTTACAAATTGTTCCTCTGCTTATGCCCCTGCATTCTATTTTAAAACATCTAACTCTAAAATAATTAATTCTAGATTTATTAATTTAAAAGGAAATATTACCTGCGGTGCAATAGGAAACATTGGAGCAGGTAGTTTATACATTAAAAATTGTGAATTTATAAACACAAGGTCCTCTAAAAATGGAGGTGCAATATATGTAGATAGTAGTAATGTAATAATACTTGATAGTATATTTAACAATGCTACATCTAGAATTAGGGGACATTAGTTCAATTAACTGGTATTTAAAACTGTGATAAATAAAAGAAGAAAAAATACAATATAATTAAAAGGTGAATTATTTTGAGTGGTTAATTTTAAAAGGGTATTTGTCAATTTGTTAGTTGGTAATTTTGTTTTTGTGATTTTTTAGGTTAAAATTTTTGATTTTTTGTTTTTTGCGAAAAATTTTCATAAAATATAT
>NZ_CAJOKH010000034.1 GCF_905235195.1 uncultured Methanobrevibacter sp.
AGATTTAGAACAAAACAAGGTATATTTAACCAAATATTCAACAGAAAAAATGGATGGATGAAAAAAATAAAATCCCAACTAACAAAATGACAAAGCCTTTAAAAAAAAATTTCAAAATTTAATAAATAATAAAAGAGAAATTTATAAAATAATTTGAATATAATTTTAAATAATAAATAATAGTTTATAATAATAATAAATATAATTTGAAATTATAATTTTAGAATAAAATAAAACATTTTTAATTAAATTTTATAATTATATTTAACAAATTACTCTAATAGGTGATAAGGTGAGAGCAAAGGTAATGATAATATTAGGTAGTGGTTCAGATTTAAAAATTGCAGAAAAGTGTATAGATAAATTAGAAGAGTTAAAAATTCCCTATGACTTTAAAATATCATCTGCCCATAGAACTCATCAAAAAGTTAAATATGATGTAATTGAAGGTACCAAAAGAGGAATTGAAGTGTTTATTGCAATAGCTGGTTTGGCAGCACATTTACCTGGAGTTATTGCTTCATTTACACATAGGCCTGTTATCGGAGTACCTGTTGAATCAAAATTTGATGGATTAGATGCATTATATTCTTGTGTTCAAATGCCATTTCCAGCACCTGTTGCAACTGTTGGAATAGACAGAGGAGATAATGCTGCAATTCTTGCAGCAGAAATAATTGGAACTTATGATAAAGATATGAGAGAAAGAATCCATAATCTTAGAGTTTCTTATAAAAACAAGGTTTACAGTAGTGAAAAAGAAATTTTAAACAAACTTAATGGAAATTATATTGAAAAAGATTTCCTTCCATATGATTTTGATGAAATAGAAGTTAAGGTCAATGAAAATCTTGATGTTGACCCTTTACCACCTGAGGAATGTCCTAATATTGCATTAATACTTGGAAGTAATTCTGATATGAGTATTGCTAAAAAAACATCTACATTACTTGATAGAATGAAAATATCATATGATTTAACTGTTTTAAGTCCAATTAGACATCCTAAAAAGTTTCAAGAACATATGATTAAAATGAAAAATGCAAAATTATTTATTGGAGTAAGTGGTTTATCTTCACAGGTTACAGGTTCAATTGCAGGCTATAGCGAACGGGTTATTATTGGTGTTCCCTGCGATATAGAATTAGTAGGTAATGATTCTCTACTTTCAATGGTAAGTATGCCAACTGGTGCTCCAGTAGCAACTGTAGGAATCAATAACAGTAAAAATTGTGGAATATTAGCAGGTGAAATATTAGCAATTAGTGATAAAAAAATTGAAAAAGAACTTACAAGATTAAAATATAAAACTGCTAATATATAATTAAATATTTAAACTAAAATTAGTTAAAATTAAAGAATAATGTTTAATAAACCATATTAACTAAAACAAGTAAGCAAATAATAATTAAACTTAATAAAATAAAATAAATAAAAAAATGATAATGTGATTCTATGGAATTAAATAATTATAAAAATATTATAGAAATTGATGAGGAAGTTGATTGTGAATATGAAATTGTGGAAATATTAAAAAAATATCCAAAAGACACAGTTTTATTTACAAATGTTAAAAATCATAAAATCCCCGTAATATCTGGAATATGTAATACGAGAGAAAAAATAGCTAAATCAATTAACTGTAAAAAAGAAGAAATTCTTCAAAAAATCATAGAAGCAACTGAAAATCCAAAAAAAATTGAAAATTATGAAGATTTAGAAGATTATGAAACTTATGATGCTGATTTAACTAAACTTCCTATTTTAAAACATTACGCAAAAGATGGAGGTAAGTATATTACTGCGGGTGTAGTATTTGCACGTGACCCTGAAACTGGTGCTCAAAATGCATCAATTCACAGAATGCTCGTTAAAGATAATGCTACCCTTGGAATTAGACTTGTTCCAAGAAATCTTTATACATATTTCCATAAAGCTGAAGAATTAGGGGAAAATTTAGATATTACAATCTGTATTGGAATGGACCCTGCAATCTTACTTGCAAGTACATGTTCTATACCTATAGATGCAGATGAAATGGAAGTTGCAAATGCATTTAAAAATGGGCAATTAAAACTTCAAAACTGTGAAGAATCTGATATTAAAGTTCCTGAAGCAGATATTATTCTTGAAGGTAAAATAATTGCTGGTGAAAGATCTAGCGAAGGACCATTTGTAGATTTAACTGATACATATGATGTAGTTAGAGATGAACCAGTAATTAAATTAAGTAAAATGCATCTTAAAAGAAATTCATATTATCATGGTATTATACCTGCAGGATTTGAACATAAACTTTTACAAGGCCTTCCACAAGAACCTAGAATATTTGAACATGTTAAAAATACAGTTCCAACTGTTTTAAATGTTGCTTTAACTGAAGGTGGTTGTTGTTGGTTACATGCTGTTGTTCAAATTGTAAAACAAACCCAAGGTGATGGTAAAAATGTGCTTATGGCTGCTTTATCTGCACACCCTTCACTTAAACATTGTGTTGTAGTTGATGAGGATATTGACCTATTTGATGCAGAAGATGTTGAATATGCAATAGCTACAAGGGTTAAAGGTGATGAAGATTTAATGGTAGTAAGTGGTGCAAGAGGTTCATCACTAGATCCAAAAGCACTACCTGATGGTACAACATGTAAAATAGGTGTTGATGCAACTAAAGATTTAAAACGAGTAGAAAAATTCGATAGAGTAAGTTTTACTGAATTTTAAATAATTTACTCTTTCATTTTATTTTTATTTTTACAATTATTTTTTTGATTAAAAAGCAGAAGTTAAATAATTAATTTACCTATTATATTTAAATTCTAAAATTTAATTTATATCCGCAATTAGAACATTTATTAGTAACTATTCTTCCTAAATCACTTGTAGAATATCCATTTCTTTTAATTAAAATCTCACCACATTCTGGACAATATGAATTCTGATTATGTTGGATATTTCCTAAATAGACATTTTGAAGACCCATTTCTTTTGCCATATTATATGCATTTATTAAGGTTTCAGGATTTGTAGGAAGAATATTATTCATTTTATAATAGGGAAATGCTCTTGAAAAATGGACTGGTACATCTGGAGATAAATTATCTTTTATAAAATTAATTAAATCTCTTATCATATGAGGACTATCATTTAAACCAGTGATTAATAAATTTGTTATTTCAAGATGAGCCTTACTTTCATATATCTTTATTAAATTATCTAAAATCTCATCTAGTGAGGCATCTGAATATTTCCCATACAATTTATTTGAAAAAAATTTTAAATCAATATTAAATCCATCAATATATTTGAGTAAGTAATCAAGTGCATCACTTGTCATATAACCATTACTTATGTAGAGATTTTTAAGTTTGTTTTTGGATGCAATTTTAGATGTGTCTAGAACATATTCTAAAAACATAGTAGGTTCATTATAGGTATAAGCAATTGATAAAGATTTAGATTTAAGTGCATTTTCCACAATGGTTTCTGGAAGTATATTCTTTGAGTCTATGTTTTTGGTGTGAACTTGTGATATGGTATAGTTCTGGCAGGCTAAACATGACATATTACAGGCAAAACCACCTACAGAATATGCTAAACTATTAGGATGAAAATGATAAAATGGTTTTTTCTCAACCGGATCTGTGTTAAGTGATGAAACTTGACCATAATTTATAGAATATAAAATACCTTCCTTATTTAAACGAGTTCCACATAATCCATAGGTATTATTATCAATAATACAATTATGATTACATATATTGCATTGTACCCTTTCATTTGTTAGATTTTCATATAATATTGATTCATAAAACATCTTAACACCACTAAAAGAATTAAATAAAAAAAATTATATTACTTAAGTGTACCATTTCAAGTGTAAAATTTGAAAATTAAAAATTTAAATAAAATTATTTTATAAATAAAATCTATTTATTTCCTTAATTTTATCAAAATCACGGTTAAAAGATACTATTGTATTAATATTATAATCAATCATTGTTTTCAAAATAGTGCAATCGGAATAGTTAATAGCAAAATTATAATCTTTGCATATATGAAGAGCTTTATCATAATCTTTGGGTGTTAAATAAACTATTTTATTCATATTATATAATATATTAATTATATCATCTCTTAATAGCTCATATCTTTTTTTAGTTAAATTATTTAAGATTTCAATTAAAACAGTGGAGTTAATAGTAGTGTATTCCTTTTTAATTAGTTCATTTATTTGTTTAGCTTCTTTGTGTTTTTTTGCTTTTTTATTCATTAAAGCAATAATATAAGAGCTATCAATAAATAACATTTAATAATCTCTCCAAACACTTATTTTTCATCTACTTCGTCAACAATTTTATCGTTATCAATTATACCACATAATTTATCTAATCCATTACCTTGGTGATTATCATGATTTAATAGTTTTTCTAGCTCATCAATAGTTGGAACGGGTTTTTCAGGAGTTGAATCTCTTTTTATCCCCTCAATAACATATTTATTTATTAATTCTATTTGTTTAACTCCTAATTCCGCACTTTTAATTTTTAATTGTTGTTTTACATCTTCATCTATTCTAACTGTTGTTGCCATTTTTAACACCATATAGTAATTTTATGTATTATTGTATATTAATATACTTATATAAATATTTTTTAAATACTATTCAAACATTTCAAAACTATTTTTTTAAATTATTGATTTATTATAAATGAAAATAAATCGTTGAAATATTCTTAAATTAAATAGCTAAAAATAAATTACTAGTAAAAAAGAGTTTTTTAATATAGACAATGAAAAATCGTAGTTATATTTAAATATTTTAATTATATAATACTAATTGTTATTATTTAATTAAAATAATAATATTATAAAAATTAAAAAAAAATAAAAAAAACTTAGTAGGCATATTTATGAAAATTGCATCTATTACAACAATTAAAAATGAAGCAGATATAATTGAATCTTTCGTTAGATATCATCTGAATATTGTAGATTTTATGTTAATTTTAGATAATGGTAGTACAGATGATACAAATTATATTTTAGAAGAATTAATAGCTGAAGGATTACAGATTAAAGTTATTATAGATACAGATAAATACTTTGAACCATTAGAAAAATATAATTTTTTACTTAAAAAAGTAATTGAAGAATATGATGCAGATATAATATGTCCAATAGATGCTGATGAATTTATAACCACCCGTGAAGGAAATCCAAGAGAATATATTGAAAAAATCCCAAATGATGCATATTATACTGTAGAACGTGTATCCTATGTACCTACAGAAGAAGATGATGAGGAAGATTTACTTGTACCTAGAAGAATTCAATATATAAGAGATCCATCTCTTGAGATGAATGGTAAGGTTATAACTACAAAAAAATTATATGAAAAATATAATGCAGGCCTTTCAATGGGAAACCATAGAGTAACTGTTGAAAATAAAGATAAAAGCAAAGTTACTAATATTAAAGATAATGGCCTAATTTTAGCACATTTCCCACTACGTTCAATAAAACAAACCATGTCTAAAATATTAACTAATTATCCTAATAGTCTTGCAAGAAAAGTTGTAAAATCAAATATTAGTTATCATTACATAATTATGTTTAATAAGATTAAAGAAACAGGTTCCCTAGATATGGAAGATGTAACTGAATTTGCAACCCAATATGCTCTTAAACACAATAAAGATAGAGAAGATTTCGACCAGGAATTAGATATTCCATTAATTAAACAACCAATGAATATTGATTTCTGTGATGATATAGAAATTAAATACAAATACAAGGAAAATCCACTTGCAAATTTACTTGAAAATAATATTTACTTTGCAAAGGAAATTCACAATTATAAAAATCAAATCAATCTTGATGAGATAGAAAATAAAAAAGAAAGTAAAATAGAAGTTGAAAAAAATAGTAAATCTTCATTTTTAGATAAAATTTTAAGTAAAAGTAATAGTTATGTTTTCTATAAAAATAATTACCATAAGCTCAATGGAGAAAACAATGAACTAAAAGACCAGTTAAAATATGATCAAGAAAGAATCACTGAGCTTAATGATAAAATTAAAGATATGGAAATTGAAATTCAATCCTTAAATAATAAAATAAAAGCAAAAGACAATAAGATTACTAAACTAGAAAATAATGAATAGATCTATTTTAAAAATTACTATTTAAAAAAGTTTTTTTATAGTAATTTTATTTATTAATTAATTAATAAATGAAAAAATAGTAGATTATAAGCTAAACTATATTAAAAAATTATTTAACTTTTAAAATGGTCATAACCTTTTGTAGATAAGTTTACAATATCACCATCTGAGAGTACTATTTCAAGTGTATTTTTATCTATAACCTCACCTATAACTTTAAAGTCCAATAATTTATTAAGTGAATCTTTTAGCTCAAAAGGTATAATAAATAATAACTCAAAATCTTCACCTATATTAAGTTTCAGTTCTAATGTATCAAGGTCTAAATTATCTGAAATCTCTAAATAATCCTTGCTTATATCTAATTTTTCCTCATAAATTCTAATACCTTTATTATATGAACTTTCATCTGTTTGGTTATTTGCAAAATAATATTTCTTATCTGATTCTAATAAAGATTCAAGTTCACTTCCTAGTCCATCTGTAATATCAGTTGCTACTTTAACATTTGAATCTAATAAAATTTGACCTTCGTAT
The DNA here is from genome assembly GCF_905235195.1 of uncultured Methanobrevibacter sp. Lineage (GTDB taxonomy): Archaea > Methanobacteriota > Methanobacteria > Methanobacteriales > Methanobacteriaceae > Methanarmilla. Next base: position 6,702 of record NZ_CAJOKH010000034.1, read on the forward strand.
ATTTTAGCAATTGGTTTAAGTGCCATACTAATTGAATATTCAACAATATCGCAATTATTTTGATAAGATTGACCTTGATTAACTTGATTAGATTGATTAGCTTGAATACTTTGATTGTATATCTTATATTCATCTCTATTTAACAATTCAAAACCTAAAGCTGCAAAACCTATATTACCAGTAAGACAAACAAGATCCCCAATATTTAAACCATATTTCATCATAGGTTCCTTTTCCGTATATCCAAAAGCTGTACCTGTAATGATTATCTCATCTGCATCATTAGTATCTCCACCAAGTAGAGCAATATTGTAAAAGTCACAAGCTGAAAGTATTCCTTCAAAAATCTCATCAAATTCAGAGAGTTTTAAATCCTTATATAACCCAATACTTATTAAAATTCCTAATGGTTTAGCACCCATTGAAGCTAAATCACTTACATTTACAGTAACAGCCTTAAAACCCCTATCAAAAAATGACATCTCCTCTGGAAAATGATGACTTTCAATTAACATATCAGATGTACTAATCAAATATTTATCTTCAAATCTAATTACAGAACAATCATCACCAATTAAATTAAAATATTCACCTTTAAGTGTAGACTTTCTACCTTTAGATAATTTAATTATCCTTTCAATTAAGGCTTTTTCTGATAATGATGAAATAGAATAATTATTAGATTCCATAAAAATACTATGTTTTTAAATTAAATAAATTTTTATATAATTAAGATTATTTTAAAAAAAATGAAACAATTAGATAAATAGCTTTATATGAAAATGAATTTTAAAAATTATATAGCTAAAATAAGTAATTAAAAATAAAATAAGTTAAATAAAAAACAAGACTAAAAATAGTTTATAAATTAATAATATTATTAAAAATAATTAAAAATAACTAGTGATGGATCAAAATAAATAAAAATGGTTTAAATAGCAAAATAAAATTATTTAACTATTTTAAATTTAAATCCATATGAAATAACACCATCAGGACCGTCTTCTGAAATTTTTCTAAAGACCATTTCTACTGGATCACCAATTTCTATATCGTCAACATCACAATCTACAAGTTGTGCAGTTAATTTAGCACCTTCATCTAATTCAACAATAGCTACAGCATAAGGAGCAATAGTTTTAAACTCATCAGATGGTGACCTAATTACGGAATAAGTATGAATTTTACCTTTACCAGAGAATTTAATATTTTCAATATTTCCTTTTCTCCTACAATCAGGACAAATAACTCTAGGTGGGAAAAATACTTTACCACAGGTAGTACACTTTGATCCGATTAAGTTATATCTTTGTTGAATATGTCGCCATACTCTTACTGTATCAGACATAAAATTCCTCCATAAATATATTAATAATTATTTTTTAGTATGAATTATATTTATTTTATTTTTTAAAATATAAATAAGTATTTTTTTATTATTTGTGAATTTTAAATTAATACTTCTTTTTTAAAAAAATAAAAATACATTTTATAAAACTAATTTAAAGATAATAAAATTTTAAAAATATAATAAAAACTAATAATTTATAAATTAAAAAATAATTAAAAATTAAAATTAATTTAAAAATGAAATAATGTTTTAAAAATCAAATTAATTAAAAATATAGAACTTATTTTAAAAATAAATAAAAAGCTACTAGTTCACTTATATATTAGTAATATTTATGAGATTAAATTTAAAAAAATTCCTTTGTGAAAATAAGGGAAATATTATAAGTTCCATAAATATTGTTTTAATTTTCAGCTTTATATTAGTTGGATTTTTAGTTTTAGAGACTTCAACATATATTAACAATAATAAAATATCTGAAATCAATGATAATAATTTTGAATATATTATAGAAAACTATAAGGCTAATGTTCCAGTTTTATCATTAGAGATAATAAATGAAACCAGTAGAAATATTATTAATAATAAAAACCCCTTATCAAACTGTCGAATTGAGCTAAAAAATAGAATAAATCAAAAATTAAATGAAGAAAATAGAAAATATTATAACAATTATAAAATAACAATTGTTTCTGAAGTATTAGATGTATATAATGATGAAAATCCATTTAATATTAATGTTAAAATAAGATTAAACTTTACAAAAGATGATAAGTCTTACAGCAGTGAAGACACCTATAAAATATCTGTTGTTGGTCTATACGACCCATTACCCTTTTTAAAATGTAGGGATATTCAGGTGGAAAATGATAAAATAAACTATAAAAATTCTCTTAAGAATTATTTAAATGAAAAGACTAATGGTGAGATAAATACCGAGCCATATATCAATGGAAAATCTCCATTAATCATTAAAGAATGTTCTTATCAAGACTATACTAGTCATGGAACAAATGGCTTATGTGAAAATTGTATTTTAAATGGATATTATCATGAAAGCCGTGATGGTAGTTGTTATTTATGTAGAATGGAAGGTTATGGAAATTGTTCTCATTATGGCTTTGAAACTTTTATAGTCCCAGGTATTCTAACAGAAGATAATAGGTCTATTGTATCAATAGACCATGTAATATTTGGTGAAAATCCTTATCCTGGAGATATAATCATTTTAAACAATACAAGTAGTGACTCTGATTTTATATTTTTAGAAAATGGCCATAAAAGCAAATATGGTTTTATTTAACTGTGGTTATATGAAAATTAAAATAATTAAAGATAATAAGGCAATGATTTATTCAATTGACATTTTAATAACAATACTTATTTTAACAGTTATTATTGGCATTATATTTAATATGATAAGTGTTTCAAAGGATAAAATTACTGATAACATTGATTTAAATAAACAAGAGACCTTAAGTAGAGAAGTTTTAGATAATTTAATAAAAACAGAAGGAACACCTCCTAATTGGGATAAAATAAACTATCAAAATTCATTTACTCCTGGTTTAAACTCAAATGAAGAAAATAACATGCAAATTCTATCCTTCAGTAAAATAAGAGCTTTAAGTCAAAATTACGATATTCTCATAAATAATAATATATTAAATGGAGAGCTTAAAAGTCAGCTAAATATAATTCCTTTAAATAATAATCTAGAAAGTATAACTATGGGAGATAATCCTAATATAGAAGCATCCAATGTTGTTATTGTTAATCGAAGTGTAAAAATAGATTATTTAAGTGAATATTCCATATTAAATCTAAGTACTAATAATACAAACAACTATATTTGCCCTGATAGTCATGATGATAATTGGATTTGTAATTCTTTTGGTGTTTACTATAATCTAAACCAATATGATTATTATCTATTATCATCTAGCAATAACTTTCAATATAAATTAAGTAATGGTATTAACTCAACAATCCTAAAAAGTTCATCTAATGGATGTGTAAAATTAAACAGTGACATTCAATCATTAAATGAAAATAAAAATTCCCCAATAATAGTCCATATTATAAAAAATAATAATCCTTTAGAGGCAAAAGTGGTTGTTATAGATAAAAATACTGATAGAACCTATTTAAAATATGATTATTTTAAATCTCAAGATGCTTATATAATTTTTAAAACATGGTATAATTAAATTAAAGCATAAAAGTAATAACAATAAATGAAAAGAATATTAAAAGTGAATTTGATAAGGCATCTGTAATACTTGTTGATATTGGTATAACTACATTATCTGGATCTAAACCCTTATTAAAAGAATATATTCCGATGAAAAATACTATAACCATCATAATAGGAATTAATACTGTCCCTGATAGAAGACTTATTAAAATCAAATGTAAAATACTGAATGTTTGAATATTTAAAATTATTGAAAATAAATCTGCAATAATAGCAATTGTTGGGTAAACAATTACAGAAAGAAGTGCAATTATAATAAAATTAATAGCAACACTTTCATTGATTTTGAATTCTGTTTCAATTAAACCTGAATGAATACCTGATGATAATCTAGCACCTAATATACTTACTAAATTTCCACTTTCACCTGAAAATAGTGGTACTAAAGTAAGTATTGTAGGATTATTTAAAAGAGTACTTGCAAAACTATCAAGTACAGTACCTGCAAAAATACCTAAAAAGGAACAAAAGACTAATACAGGAGTAGACTGTTTTAAAATAGTTTTAAGATAATCATCTGAATATAAAGCATGAATAAATAATGCTATTACCATAATAATTAATATGATAAATATAATAGTCTTTACAAATAAATTAAGATTTAAAAATTCTAATATGAAAATAGATAAAATTATACAAGGAAGTGTAAACAAATCACCAAATGCTGCTACAATTGGAGTTGTAACATTATCTGGATCCCATCCACCATTATAACTTTTAAATGAAATAAATAAAGTAATTGGCAACATTATTAAACAAGAGATAAAACCTGCAAATAAGGATATAAGAATAAAATCCATAAGACTAATACTATTAAGGCCTATTATTATACACATAATCTTAGCAAAAATTGCTAAAAATAAGGATAAGACCATTGTAAGAATAATTGAAGATGAAAAGTTAATATTTAAAATACTAGACTGTTTAAATTCAGGTTCTAAAGTTCCAATATGTAAATTAGAACTAATCCTTGATGCAAAAGAACCAAATATATTACCTCTCATTCCAATAGCACCTGGGATTAAAACAAGAAGCCCTGGAAATGATTTGAAGAAAAAAGTCATATTTCCTAAAATTATTCCAGCACATAAATCTCCAATAGCACATATAAAAAGTGCAATTAAACTTTCATTAATGGTTGATTTATGTGATTTAATAATATAAGGCAACCTTTCAACTTCGCTTAATTTACTCATTGTATCAACTAAAATAATTCTTTTTTTAAATTTAAAAATCTAAATTTTAAAAATTAATCACCACTATTAATTCAATTAAGCAAAGGTCAAGGTAAAAATTGTAAAAAAATATTTAATTATCATCAATATCATCGATAATATCAGATAAATCGTCGAATGACTTTTCACCCTTTGCAATTTGAACTAAAAAATCAGAACCAGTTTCTGTTCCTTTTGCAAGTAAGACATCATCTTCTAAAATTACAGTATATTTATTTGGACCATAAATCCAAGAATCACGTCTTCTAATAGCTATGATTCTCATACCTGTACGAGTATTTAGGAGTAATTCTCCTAAACTTTTATTACATAATTCACTATTAGATACAACACTAACACCAGTTATCCTTTCATCAGATTCTTCCATAACACGTTTGAATACTGGATGAGGTTTAATACCTTTAATTACTATGTCTGCTAAATCCTTTGCTGCATCTGCAATAGATTCTGCAGCTTCTGCAATTTCAAGTAATGCAGTTAATCTTTCAGCGTCTTCTTTTGATCTTGCAGCCAGTAGAGATTGTGTTTTAATCTCATAATTTAAACTATTGACTCGGTTTTCAAGTCTTAACACTTCGTACGCGGCATCTTTACTATTAAAAAGAACGGCAGAGTAGGACAAATGAACCATTAACTCTGACATATTCTTCATTTCAATTAATATATCTTTTATACTTGACATTTAATCCCTTCACATATAAAAATTATTTAATTTTTTTAATTATTTAAAAATATAATTATTTATAATTTATATTTTTTAATATAAAAAGAATTATATATTTGATTTTAAAATTTGAAATATTAAAAAAAAAAATTTAAAAAAAATAATTGGAATAATAAAATAAATAAAATAAGTATAAAGAAAATAAAAATGTAAATTTTAATTAAAAAAAATAATAAAAGAATAAAAGTAAAACTAATTAGAAAAATAATAAAATAAGAGTAAAAATAAATAAATATGATTTAAATAATAAATACTTAATTAAAATAATAAACTAAAATAAAATAAATAATAGAAAACTAATCATGTTTAGGATTTTTTAATATACAAGCTCTACGTAATTTAAGAAGAGCTTTTTTATTTTTTACAAGGTCTTTAGGTTCCTTAATCATATTAACAATTTCTCCCTTTACACAGTCAATATTTTCTTTTTTATGTATCCACATACAATCTTTACAATTCCAAATGTTCTTATTTTTTATCCATTTACCACCTGTTGAAGAGTCTCCACAAGGATAAAATGGACAATAACAGAAGTCGCAGAATTGTCCTTCTTCATGACATGGATAAAATTCACAATCTGTATTTGGACCTGTAGGAGTTTCACCTCTGATAAAACTCTTGTAAAACTCTACAGTCATTGGATGTAATTTATATTTGATTACATATCCTCTTGGTGTAATCATATATCCATTATCTTCATATGTCATTTTATTTCCAACAATTAATGTTGTAGACATATTAATTTTATCTTCATCCAAATCCTGAATTTTAACAATTTTAACTTTAGAAGGATAAGTTTCACTATTTACAATACCTATTAATGTATCAACACCTCGAATATCTAAAACTAATTTTTTAAACATTCTAAATGGCTCTTTTCTTGATTTACTAATTGGATTATAAATAGCTATAATAAGATTAGATAATAATGCATGATGCAGTTTATTTTCAATTTCTGCTTGAGGAGTTAAAAGGTCACTTAAACTAATAGCTGCAAAATCATGTAATGGTGCACCTAAAAGTGAAGCAGAATAATTTAGGGCAGATATTCCAGGATAAATTTTAAGTTCAATATTATCATATTTACCTATAATTTGAAAAAGAACATTTGCCATTCCAAAAACACCAGGATCTCCAGATGAAACAATAGAAACAGTATTACCCTCAAGACTTTTCTCTATAGCCATTTCAACTCTTTTAACTTCATCCCCCATACCTTTTTTAATAATTTCTTTTCCTTCAATAATATCAGATATAGAGTCAATGTATTTTTCATAACCTACTATAACATCAGATTCTTTCAATGCATTTAATGCTGCTAATGTCATATTCTCCCTATTTTGTCCAATTCCAATTATATTTATCATATTATCAACATGAATTTTAAATAAAAAATAGTATTATTAATTTAATTTAAGCTAATTAATAATTCTTTATATTAATTGTTAATAAACTTAACTAGTTTTGATAAAATCTAAATATTATTTTAATTAGCTAAACTATTTGAAAACAAGAATGAAATTATATAAATAAATAAGTTTAAGGATTTAATAAAACTTAAGCTTAAACTCATTTAATATTTGAAATTAAAATAAAAAACAATTTTTAACTTAATATGAATATGTTTCTGTTGTATTATTATTTTGATTGTTTCCAACATCAACAGCATCTGAATCATATATTTTGAAAATAGATACAATAGTTATAGAATCTAAATTAACTTTATAACCATCATAAGTTTCATTAGCTGTACCTGTAGCTATTATTTTATAATCAGGAGTTGAACTAATTACACTAGATGATGTAGGTGCTGAATATCCATAAGCTGTAATATTTAAATCGATTACATCTTCATCATCATCATTATATGTAGCTATAGTTAAATTATTATAATCTATATCATCTACTCCCGCCTGCTCCTTCAGTGTACTTACAAAGTCCTCTTTATTTGTTACATTAATAGTAGATGGATCTTTAATTACAACACTATTAAAATTTTCTTGAGAGAAAATATTACCTATAGTATCGAATTGTAAATCTATTAAACCTTTTACATCTGGAACTTGAGAAGTTACAATTGTATAAGAGCTCAATAATCCAGCTTCAAAAAAACCGATAAATAAAATAATTATAAGTATTCCTTTAAGGGCTTTATTCATTTTATCACTTTTTAAATTATAAATAAATCGTAATAATTATAAAATTTAGAATAATTTTAAAAAATTATTAGAAATTCTTATATTCGTTATTATATATTTAATTAAAGTAATATAAAAACATACCTAATTTTTAATATTTATTTAGTTTATTAGACTTTTTTAAATTTACAAGTATTAAAAAATTATATGAAAAACTAAAATTTTTAGTGAATTTATTATTTATAGTAATTATTTAATGGATTATGGGATAAATTTAAAAATATTATATAAAAAATGTATAATAAGTCTTTATTTTCAAAATAAGAAAAAATTTTTAAGAAAATATTATTTTAAGAATATATAATTAATATAAAAAAATTATAAACAAATTGTGACTTTGTAGAAATCCTATTTGATTTTTGTAAAAAATTATTATAAAAGTCAATTTCTATTTTTTACATTAATTTTAAAAAATATTAATATTAAATATTTTTATTCAATTGTTTAACTTGAATGCAATAAGAATAAATATTTCTAGAAATCAAATATTTTATTAAATCCATATAATTGCAAAATCTATAACCACATATTATGATTTAGATAAAGATTTAGTAATTACATTAAATGACGCAGACGGTAAACCTATAATAGGAGAAATATTAACAGTCAAAATATTAGGTAAAAGCAAAAATTATACTACTGATGATAATGGACAAATTAATATCAAAGTTCCTACAACAAGTCCAAAAACATACCAAGCAAGGATTACATATGCAGGATCAGGTAAATATAAAGTTTCCTCTGCATCAGTAAATGTTACAGTCAAAAAAGCTACACCAAAAATAACTGCAAAATCTGCAAGATTTAAAATCAAAACATTACCTAAAAAATACACAATAAACCTAAAAAATCAAAACAAAGCAATTAAAAACAAAAAAATAACATTAAAAGTTAAAGGCAAAACATACACAACTAAAACTAACAGTAAAGGCCAAGCAACATTTAAATATATAACCTTAATAAAAAAGGCATATACAATGCAGTTATAACAGTTACAGGAAACTATTACTTCAATCAAATAAGTAAAAAAGTAAAAATAATTGTAAAACCTATATTAAGAGTTATACAATAACTCTAATACTTTTTTCTTTTTTTTTTGCTTTATAAAAATCCTAATTTTCATCGAATTTAAGTTAATCTATAAATATTATACATTTTATTTATGATTTTTGTTTCTTTATTAAATAGTTGTAAGATTCTGCATCTATTGTTACATTAAATATTCTTTTTATTACACTAAAAATGGATTCTACGTTAATACTTCTTGAATATATTTCTTTTTTAAATTTATACTTTTTAATCTGTATTTTCCGTTTTTAATCGGTTTTTTAATGGTATTTGATCATGATTTTGCTTTTAGTTTATAGATTTTCTGATAGTTAGTATCATATGCTCTATCTACTAGTATGTATTTAGGTATATATTTCTTAATATTTCGTATTAGTGAAATTATTGTATTAAAAATTTATTATTTTTATTATTAGACAAATATTTAAACTATAATAATAAAAATACACATAGGAAAATGTTTTTTTTTAAAAATTTATATAAAAATAATGAAAAAATCTATAATTAAAAAAATTTTTACAAAAACCAAATAGAAATTCTACAAAGCCCAAATTATAAATAATTTTAAAATTATATTATAATGTAATAATGAAAAGTTTAAATTAAATTATTATTTTTCAAAAATATCTAAATAAAGTTTAAATTAAAAATAAAAGCTTTAAATGATTTTTTAAAAAAAAAATAGATTATAAATTTGATGGATTTACATGTCTTCAGATATTTTACTTAAATTTGCAAAAAAAGGTATTAATTTATCTCCAAAAGCTTACGAAATGATTTTAGAATCTGATGATTCTAAAAATTTAACCTCATCTTTAATTGTAAAATTAAAAAGTGGAGATTATGATAAAGATGATTATGTATCAGTTTCAAAAGAGATAGTTTGTGATATTTTAGGTATAGATATTTCAAATACTGAATATAATAAAAAAAATTCTGAAAATACTGATAATAAAGATAACAATAAACAACTATCAAGTTCTCCAAGAGAAGATTCTAAAAAAGATAATAATTTTCACAAAGAAACTATTAAAGAGAATAATAATTCTTTTAAAACCATTGATAAAAAGGAATTTATACAAGCAGATGAAACAGAAAAAAGTCCAAATATCAATCTTACCCCTAAAGAAGAAGAGGATAAAAAAGGATTATATGATAATCAAGCAGAAAATAATGAATTTGATGCATCTGAAATTAGATATAATCCTGGAACTGATATTAAACCTGAAAAGATCGAAAACATTAAAAATCCAAAATCAAAACATTCTATTTATAGAAGAAATCTGGAAAAAACTAATGTAAAATATGACTTTCAAATACTACAAGATACAAGTAAAAAGTCATATACTAGTGGTGAGATTAGTAACTTAATTAGTTATTTTGCAAGTCGTTATGAGAAAGAATCAAAAATACTATTACAAAGGCCTGATTTAAAACTTGCACAAAAAATAGAAGATATAAACAGGGATCAAACTGATTTAGCATTAATTTTAATGGTTAATGAAGTTAGAACAACTAAAAATGGACATAAATTAATTGAATTTGAAGATGATACAGGGCAAATTCCTATTTTAGTAAGTAAAGATAATGCTGAGCTTATGAGTGATGCTGAAAAACTTGTAAAAGACGAAGTAGTTGGTATACTTGCAAGTAAAATGTCAGGAGATAATAAACTTGCAATTGCAAATCAAATTATTCATCCAGATGTACCAAGAATAGCTAAAAAAGAAATGGACTTTGGAATAGTATTTTTATCTGATGTTCATATTGGAAGTAAAACATTCCTTCCTGAAGCATTTGAAAGGTTTATCATGTGGATAAATTGTGAATATGGTAATGAAGAACAAGTGGCCATTGCAAAAGATGTTAAATACCTTATTATTGGTGGAGATATTGTGGATGGTATAGGTGTTTATCCAAACCAAGAAAAAGAACTTGAAATTAAAGATATTCGCCAGCAATATGATAAAGCTGCTAGTTATTTAGGTCAAATAAGAAAAGATATTAAAATTATTATATCCCCTGGAAACCACGATGCATCAAGAGTTGCTGAACCTCAACCAGCTGTACCTGAAAAATATGCAAATGCATTATATGAGTTAGATAATGTTGAATTTATTTCAAATCCAGGTTATGTATCACTTGATGGAATAAAGGTTTTAATTTATCATGGCCGTAGCTTCGATGATTTAGCAATGAGTGTAAAAGGATTTTCACATGAGAGAAATGATATTCTTATGGAAGAATTACTTAAAAAACGACATTTAGCTCCTATTTACGGTGAAAGAACTCCTCTTGCATCAGAACTTGAGGATTATCTTGTAATTGAAGATGTGCCAGATGTTTTCCATACAGGACATGTACATATTAACACCCACAGAGTCTATAATGGTATACATTTAATTAATTCTGGAACATTCCAAACTCAAACAGAGTTCCAGAAGATTTACAATATTGTTCCAACACCAGCAGAAGTTCCCATACTTGATAAAGGTGTTTATAAACAGTTAAAATTTGTCTAATAATATTAATATATATTTTAACAAATAGAATGAATTCCATTATCTTTACAAAATTTAATTAAAAATATTTTTTTAAGATTAAAAGAAATTTTAAATAATTTTTTAAATATTAAAAACATAATTAGATTATAAATTTCATTGTTAGTGATATTATGGAAAATGTAAAAAAATTAATTGTAGATTATTCTAAAAAAGTGTATGATAAAGAATTAACACCAGGTAAATCAGGTAATATAAGTATTAAATTTACAGATTCAGAGGGTAATAAGTTAATTGCAATATCACCAACATTATTATCACTTGGAATTTTAAAAGAAGAAGATATAGCAATTGTCGATTTGGATGGAAATGCAATAGAAAATAATAAACCTTCATCTGAAGTTTATATGCATTGTAATATTTATAAAAAACGTGAAGATATTAAAGCTATAGTTCATACACACTCTCCATATGCTACCGGTTTTGCACATTCACATAAAAAAATTAAAAGATATGAAGGTTTTGGCCCGATAAATATTCCTTACTTAGCTCAAATTGAATATATAAAACCAGGAACTGTAGAATTAGCTGAAGCAGTTGGAGATGCATTTTCAAAAAGTGAAGACATGGATGTTTTAGTTTTAAAAGAACATGGGATTATTACAACAGGAATAAATCTTCTTGAAGCAAGTGACCTAGCAGAATTTGTAGAATATTCAGCTAAAACACAATTTATTGCTAATATGTTAAATTCCATTAAATAGAACGTTGCTTTTAAATATTTTATTCTAGATAGTATTACTTGAGTTTGATTTATTAAATTTCAACTTCATGTTTAATAATATAGATTAAATAGGAATATTATTTAAATCTACCAATCATAAACTCTAAATTTAAATTTTTAATATATAAATTCTTTTAGATGGGAAATAAATAATTAAGGTTCTAAAAATAAATAGAAGTTCTTCATTTATAATTTATTTTCCAACAAGCTAAAATTTATTAAAAAGTGATTTTAATAAAATTATTATATTAAGCACAGAATTTGAGAATTAGATGGGCCTTTTTTTCTCGTTCAATAATGAACTCATTGAACAAAAATCTTTAAATCCTGATATAATCCATATTAATGATTATCATGAAGGATTTGTTCCTTATATCTGTAAAAATAAAAACTTAAAGTCTAAATATATTGTATCAATTCATAATGCCTATTTCCAAGGAATATATGAATTTAATGAATCTTCTCCCAAAGAATTATTTAATTACTACATTGATGATGAATTGCAGAAGAAGAACTTAATTTATTAAAAATAGCAGTTACAAACTCATATTATGGATTAACAGTTAGTCCAGATTATGCCGAATCCATTAAATTTACAGAATTGGAGTTGGTTTACAATATTTATACTGTAAAAAGAATATTCAAGGTTTTCTCAATAGTTTAGACCTTAGTTGTTATAATAGATTTTCTGAGGATTTTAAAAGATTTATTAAAATCAAATAAAATTCTAAATTAGAATTGCAAAAAAAATTCAATTTAAAAAATTGATAAAAATATTCCATTAATTGCTTATATCTGTAGATTAGGTATTATAGCTATAAAAAACTATCAAATATTAATTAATAGAAAAATACCCAATAATATTAATGAAAAATAATAAAAATCAGACAAGTTTTTCAAAGAGCCAAAAATTATTAATACCACAAAATATAAAAAACATATAGATTAACTATTAATAACTATATTTATAAACTTAATAAAATCAAAAATTAAGGAGAGGATTAAATGGCTAATGAGATATTTGAAGAGGTCACAGAAATATTAACTTTTATCATAGAAAACAATACTGTTCCACGTAATATAAGAAGAGCAGCTGAAGAATCAATAGAAATATTAAGTAATGAAGAAGAAGATGAGACAGTGAGAGCTAGTGCTGTAATTGTAATCTTAGATAATATTAGTAATGATCCTAATATCCCTGTACATGCAAGAACATTAATTTGGGAGATTTTAAGTAAATTAGAATCTATATAATCAAATTAATTCTATTTTTATTAATTTATTAAATAAAATACTTTTTTATATAAGAAAATTATAAAAAAACTTTAATCTACTCTTTTTTTAAAAAAAATATTTAAAAACTTTTTAAAATTTATATTTTTAAATATTAATTAATTTAAATATAATATATATTATATAATTATAAAAATATTATAATATTTATAGAATATAGTTACATATATCCTTTCAAGAGATGTTGTTACTAAATATATAAATAAATTAACAGATGGAGTTTATAATATAATTGCAAAACCAATTTAATTCAATTTTTTTATTTTTTAAACATGTTTACTGATTTTTTCTAAAAAACTTTTTTAATTAAATTAAAAAAATAATATAAAAACTAAATGGATTTTTAAAAAGATTAGACTTAAAAAAAGTTTTGATACATTATAATTTTCTAAAAATCATTTAATTTTCTAAAGTGACCATGATGAAAAAGTAGATACCACTGACACAATCGATCAAATAATAATACATCAGACAAAAATAAAACAGATACTTCTAATGAAAATCACACAAACACCTCTGATAATCATACACCAAATAGTATAAAGCAGGATATAAAGCTAAAAAATAAAGTATCAAATGATAATTCTGAAAAAATATATGTAAAAGAACTTAAAGAAAATATGACCCGTGAAGAAATTAGAAATTATTGCCAAGAGATACGTAATCGTACTGTGATTGGTCCCTACGATTTAAGGCTTTATGATTTGAGATATGAGGCTATTCGATTAGAAAACAAATACCTGTATAATTCAACAGATAATTATGAATTTTTAACAAATTTACAAAAACTAGAAGATATTAGATTTAAGTATCATTCTGTATCTTTTTGTTTAGTTTTTAGTGCTGAAAAGGCGCCTAATCATTTATCAAAACTTACAAAGCTACTTACTAATAAAACTGTTGATTATTATCAAAGTGAATTATTGAATTATATGTTCAGTGTAAAAACCCATCCAGTTGATTAAATATTGAAGCAGAAGAATAATCTCATTGATACAGCTATAACTGCTGGAAGGCATCTTGGCATAAACTATTCGGATAAATAATTAATTTAATATCGTTTTAGCCTAAATATTATCCATCCATTTCCTAAAATGATGTTAAATCAAATTTTTTTTTAGTATTTTTAAATATTTCTATTAATTCTGTTTAAATTTTCCTATTCTTTTTCAGATTTAATTTACATATACATCTACGATTGATTAAATCTGGATAATATGATTGTAAAATAAGTTATATTCAATATTTCACATACTTTTCAAGGATTAGTATATATTTCCCATTAATTAAAAATCTTATTTAATGATTTTTTATCCAATCATATAATCTTTTTCTATTATTTTTATCATTAAATTTGAAAAACTTATCAACTCTTGATTTATATTCATCTTTCATTTTACAGTTATTTTCAACATATTTCATTATCATCTGGACTAATTCATCTTCATTTTGAACAATTTCTCCAAATGCCATGGTTTCATAGTCAAAATATCCTTTACCATAATGAAAATCGTCAAATGATTCTTTTTGATAATATAAAACAGGTTTTTTCAAGTAGGCAAAATCAAAGAAAACTGAAGAGTAATCTGTAACCATTAGTGATGCATCCCTAAACATATCCCTATAAGGTACATCTGAAATTTTAATATTATCATTAAAATCAAATAGATGTATAAACTTCCATAAATTAGGATGAGGTCTAAATACCAGGGTGTATCCTTTTTTATCTAAAAATTCAATTAATTTATCATTATTTAAAAAACTTTTTAAGTATTTAAAATAATCTGAATTTATAAATTGATCTTCTGTATCTAATTTTCTTCTCCAAGTAGGCATAAACAGTATTTCACATTTAGAATCATCCACTAAATTATCATATCTTGCAAGACCTAAAGTTTGAACAACATCTTTTCCATAATTATAGTAGCCATTTACAATAGAATCACGTTCTAATGGAGAGCTTGTAACAAATAATAGCATTTGTCTATTATATTTTCTAATCCAGCTAGATAAATCATGTAGAATTACACCATGTTGTATAAAACAAAACTCATGTGAAGATAAACCTTCAAAAACATATGTATTTTTATATGGATTTATAAGGCTTCTTGTAATTTGTGAAGATATGATTTTATCTGCAAAGAAATAAAGTATTTTATGTTTAACTGATGAGAAGGGAACAATACTACTACCATAATCATCTTTTAATCTCTTATAATCAGGGCTATCCTCTTTTATAAGGAAATATTTATTAATATTATCATCAATTTCATAGGAATATTTAAATAGCTGTTCTGCATTATCATCTGCAACTTCATCCCTATCAATAAATAGCCAAATATTCTTATTTTGCATAAAAGGGAATAATATTAATCTAGCAAATTTATAGAATAAAGCTGATTTTAAATCTTTTTCTTTTTTAAGTATAATTTTTCCAAATGAATAAGCTTCTAAATGAAGCATTCTCTTATAAGAAAATGGTTCAAAATAGAATGTTTTAAGTTTAAAGTAAATAATTTTAGACTCTTTAACAAAATAATTATTAAATTTTGACATACCTGGAAATTGTCTAAAATCAATTCTATTATCTATAATAACTTCCTTTCCATTTTCATTATAGACTAATCTAAAATTAATTTTACATTTATTATCATTATTAACTGGAACACTTACATCAAAATGATGATAATAATTCCACCAGATACCTAAAAATTTACGAGATTTACGACCAGTAGTTACATACTCAAAGAATTTACTTTTATAAACTAGTTGGTTACCTTTATCATCTGTTTTTACTGCTTCAATATAAAATGTACTATTATCACAACGACTTAAAACACTTCCTGAAAAATTCAATACTCCATTGTGGAAATTTATAATATCAAAACGAATAACATGTCTGTGGAGTTTACAGATTATATAATCGTTGGTTTTTAAATAAACCTCTTTTTTCTCTGGATATGTTTCTATATGGAACTCTTTATTTTTTAAATATATTAAAAATGATTTTACACTATCTCGAACCTTATTATCGGAATATACAAATTCTTCATCAAATATAGGTAAAATTTTATGAAAATAATCCCAGAATTCATCGATTTCTTCTTGAGTATCTAAGTATTGATATAAATCTTCAACTAAAACAATTTCTGTAAGTTCTTTAATAATAATATGTTGAATAAAATTAGGAACACGGCCATTATGATCTTTTGATATGTCAATTAATTTTAAGTAGAATAATTTGATTTTTTCTGTAAAATTCCTTTTAGTAATAGGGTCTTCAACAAATCTATCATCTGTATTTCTTTTTCTAAAGAAATATCTTGAAGTATATACAGCCCCATATGCTCTTTTTTTAAGTAAAATTTCAGTGATTATTAAATTAACAGCACCGCTAACTAAATTAGTATCAAATTGAAAATTTTTTATTAAATCTGATTTAATAAAATTACTATAATATGGTAAAATTGATTGTGTAGGCTTTTCATCTAAATTAACTACTAATTTTTTATTTAAGTCCATATATTCCAAATAATACTTATTCATCTGAGTTGAAAATATTACAACAGGAATATTTACTATATCAATTTCATTATAATTGTTTTTAAAAAAATTATAAACTTCTTTTAATGTATCTTTTGAAAGTTTATCGTTAGCAAGTAAAAAATTTACATATTCTCCTTCAATATAATTTAAAGCATAATTACAAGAATCTTCAAAACCCTTATTCTCCTTAGACAATAAAATTATATTTTCAGGATACTTTGATTTATACTGACTTATTATTTCATTACTATTATCAATACTACCATTATCTACTATGATAATTTGTACATTATCTTCAAAATTTAATGATTGATTAATAATTGAATCTAATGACTCATTAATATAAGATTGAGATTCAAAAAGAGAAATAATAATAGAAAATTTAAATTTTTTACTCATAAATTCACCGAAATAATAATTTAAAGCTAATTGATTATATTTAATTAATATTATTTATATTTTTATAATTAGTACTTAATTTTCCTTTAAGCTCCAATTATAAACTCTTTTAGAATTATTTTTATCATTATATTCAAAAAAGGTCTCTACTCTTTGTTTATACTTCTTAGTAATTTTACAATTATTTTCCATATAATGAATGATTAAATCAACTAATTTATCCTCATCTTGAATAATATCTCCAAATCCCATAGTTTTATAGTCAAAATAACCTTTATTAAAATGATATTCATCTTTTTCTTGATAATATATTATTGGTTTTTTTAAATATGCAAAATCGAAAAATACAGAAGAATAATCTGTAATAAGAAGTGAAGAAAAGTTAAATAAGTCTCTATAAGATTCATCTGCAATTCTTACATACTCCTCATCAATATCTAAATAATCCAAATACTCTAAGATATTATAATGAGGTTTAAAAACAATTTTATATCCAAATTTTAAAAGATTTTCTTTTAATTTTTTATTATTAAAAAATCTGTTTAATCTTTTATAATAATCAGAATTTAAAAATTCTTCTTTATTTTTTATATATTTTCTCCATGTAGGCATGAATAATATATCTTTATTAAGATCGTTTTTATTTTCTAAATAATCATAACGTGGAAGGCCTAGTAGTTGAACTATATCTTTATCATAATTATAATAACCATTTATTATAGAATCTCTCTCATAGGGAGAGGATGTTAAAAATAAATCTAGATTATGATAATATCTTCTAATCCAATGGGATAAATCAGATTGTATTACTCCATGTTGAATGAAATACCTTCTAAATTTAATTAAACTATTATAAAATTCTGGAGATTCATCGTTAAATGGATTTAAAAATACCCTATCTATATGACTTGAGAAATGTTTATCTGCAAAAAGATATAATATTTTATGTTTTAAAGATTTAAACGGAATAATATTCTTATAATCCTTAGATAATCTTTTATAATCATCTGTATTTTTATCAATGATAAAATATTTATCTATATTGTCTTTTTGATCCATTGCATATTTAAATAAAATTTCCCCATTATCATCTGCTTGTAGTGGCCTATCTTCAAATAAAAATATTTTTTTATTTTTATAGAATGGTTTTAAAATTAAATAAAGGATTCTCATAAAAATAGCCTTATGCCAAAATGGCTTTTTAGATTTAATAATCCGCAATAAAGATTTAAACTCAAATTTTAACATATTACCAGTTGAATAATCCCGAATATAAAAAGAATTTTCTCTAAATTCTAAAAGTTTAGTGCCTAGACATGTATAATTAGTATAATGAGATAAATTAGCATGCTTTCTAAAGGATATCTTGTTTTTAATTATAATCTTATAATCTGCTTCGGTGAATATTGTTTTTAAAACTAGTTTATAGTCTTGAGATTCATCTAAAACTAATTTAATATTGAAATTATAATAAAATAACCAGTCCATACCTAAATATTTATAAGTTCTTCTATCAGTTAATGGATATTCTAATAACCTAGAATTATATACTATTTTTTCACCGTTGCCTTCTAAAATAGCTTCAAAATCTAGACTATCATAATAAAAATTAGATTTAAAATACCCGTCAATGTTTAAAATTCCATCTTTTAAATCAAGAAAATCTATTTTAATATTTTCACTAGCCAAATCATCAATTAAATAATCATCAGTATATAATAAAACAGTTTTATCTTTAGAATCCAGTGTATATTCCTGATTATTTCTAATAAATATTAAAAATGATTTAATATCTTTATTTAAATAAGATTCGCCAATAATAGTTTCTTTAGAGATGTAAGTTAAAATATTAGAAATAGAAGAAATGATTTGTTTATATTCAAAATTACTAAATTCATCATAATTTAATTCAATGATTTCAAAAATATTAAATAGTAATAGATTTTCAATAAAATATTTATTAGATTCTGTATATATATTAATTAAATCATTCATATGATGGATTTTTTCCTGGATAAATTCATTGTTTTTTAGTTTTTCACTTTCAATTATAATTAAATTAGAATTATTTTTAATATTAATATTTTTTATTAAATCTAAATCATTTTTACATAAAAAATAAATTGTATCTTTATCTAATCCTAAGTCTATTATTGAACCAAAATCAGAAAATATAGAAATATTAGGATAATTTTTATAAATGGATTTATCTTTAGAAATTAAATAGATATTAATATCAAAATTAATATTTTTATAAAAATCTTTAAAGTATATATTAAATACTTGCTGAGATATGATAATTGAAAATTTAGATTTATCCATATGAACACGTTTATTAATAAATAATTTAAAATTTCTTAATTATTATTTATATAAAATTTTATTTATATATTATTATTTAGAAAAGATAAGACTAATTAAATTTATATTTACATGAAAAAAATTAATTTTAAAATAATAGTCAATATTATAAAGATTAAAGTAAATAAATTACTAATGATAAATTCTTAATGTGATTTTATGTATAAAATTTCCCTTATTATACCTGTTTTTAATATTGAAAAATATCTTGAAAAAAATTTTAAAAGTATTAAAAATCAAAGTATTGGCTTTTCTAATATTGAAGTAATATTTGTTGATGACTGCTCAAGTGATAATAGTAGTCAAATAATTGATAAATGGGAAGATGATTATATTAATGTAAAAGTCATTCATCTAGATACTAATAGTGGATATGGAGGAAAGCCTCGTAATATTGGTATTCTAAATGCAAGTTCAGATTATGTTTTATTTTTAGATGGTGATGATTATTTAAATACTGACGGATTGGAAAAATTATATGATGCAATTTCACAGGATAAAGATATTGATATTGCTATTGGAGGATACACTCGTTTAAATTCAGATAATACTATAAAAGAGAAGAAAATCCAATCAGATGATAAAACATCCATTATATCTAATCCTAAAGAAGAATTAAAATTAATGGATTTGGCTCCTGCATTAGCTTCAAAACTCTTTAGGAAAGATCTACTAACAGAAAAAAATATTAAATTTAGAGAAGATATATCAGCTCAAGACTTAATATTTGTAAATGAAGCTTATTTTAAATCAAGTAAACTTATATTAATAAATAATTATTCTGTTTATAATTATAATATTAGAGATAGTGAAGATAAATCTGTATCACATAATATAAACTTAAAAACTCTTAAAAATAGCTTAAAAGCATATATTGCAATATTGAAATTATGCAAAGATTTTGAAATAAATGAATATATGACAACAGCTTTAATATCTAATAATTTATACTCATATGTTAATAGAATACGAGATAATATTGAAGATAATACTCTAAAAAAAGAAGATATAGATGAATTATTTGAATCTGATGATTATAAAACCTTTAAAAACTCTTCGTTCTTTGAGAAAAATTACCCATTTAATGTGTTTTTTAGTAATTTAGAATATGGTGATTTTAAGAATAATTATTTTTTAAGAATCATTAAACATAATAAGATATATGAAAAAAGGTATCATGATAATATAAAAGAATATAAAAGATTAAAAGCAGAATATAGAAAAATAAATAGAGAAAATAAAAAGCTTAAAAAAACACAAAATGAAATATTTTCATCTACAAGTTGGAAAATAACAAAACCCTTAAGAAATATTAAAGGAAAATTAAATTAAATTAATAATAATAAAAATAATTTATAAAAGTCCATTGAAATATTATATAAAAAAAATTTTGGTGATAAAATGTCTTTAGATAAACCGAAAATAAGTATTATAGTACCTGTATATAACACAGCTAATTACTTAGAAGAGTGTTTAGATAGTCTTGTAAATCAAAGTCTTGAAGATATTGAAATAATTTGTATTGATGATAAATCTGAAGATAATTCACCTGAAATATTAGAAAAATATGCCTCAAAAGATAATAGAATAAAAGTTATACTTAATAAAGAAAATACAGGCCAAGCCATAGCTAGAAATATTGCCCTGAAATCAGTTAAAGGCGAATATATTGCTTTTATGGATAGTGATGATAAAATTGATTTAGATGGATATGAAAAAGTTTTAAACTTCTGTGAAAAAAACTTTCTTGATATGGTATTATTTAATGTTGTAAGATTTGATAAGAAAGGTATAATCGGTGAAAGTGAATTACATGAAAAATCTATACAAAATGAAACAAACTAGTATTTTAGAACATAAGGAATTTGTCTATGATACTTCCCCTTGTAATAAATTAATTAAAACAAGTCTTATAATGGATAATAATATAGAATTTATTAATAGGTTATATGAAGATTTATTATTTTCCATGGAATTATTTAGCTCTACAGATTCTGTTGGAGTTCTACCAGATGTGAAATACTATTGGAGAAGACGTAGAGACAGTCAAAATAAATCAACTACACAAAATAGAACAAATAAAAAAAATATAGCAGATCGTATGTTTATAATAAATAAAATAGATGAATTATTTAAATCAAATGAAAAATATAATTGTCTTCTAGATTCTTACCATTTTAAATTACTAGAAATTGATTATCGATTATTTATAGACCAAATTGATATTGGAAATTCAGATTATAGAGAATTTATAATCAAAACCATAAAACCGATTATTGAAACTTATCCAAAGGAACTGTTTAGAAATCTTAGTATGATTGATAAAATAAAGTATGATTTTTTAATTGATGATAAAATAGATGAATTGATTTATATACGTGAAAAAGAAAGAAATTATAATTTTTATTTTAAACAAAATCAAAGGTTAAACCAAGAAATTAAAACTGTTAAATCTACTAAAGGGTGGATAAATTATAAAAAAAATAATTTAAGTGTTCGTTTTAAATCAAAAATAGGTAAAAATTAATTGGTGATTAAATGAATGTAGGTATTATTGGTGCTGGTAGTTTAGCAACAGCAATTGCCCAAACAGTAGCATTAAATGTTGATGAAGTAATCCTTTTTCTTAGAAGAGAAAAACTTAAAAGTAGTATAAATGAAAATCATTGCAATAGTGAATATTATCCAAATATAAGATTAAAAGATAATATTATTGCAACAACAGATATTAATGATTTAAAGGATTGTAAAATTATTTTCCTAGCAATACCTTCATCTGCCTTTAGAGATATACTTATAGATTTTAAAAAAATTATTAAAAATGATATAATTCTTGTTACAACAGCAAAAGGTATTGAATATCCTTCCCTTAAAACAATGGGTAAAATCATTGAAGATTTTTTTGACAATGACTATGTAGCCTTATCTGGACCAAATTTTGCATCTGAAATTGTTTTAAACCTTCCAACTATTACAAATATTGCATCATATAATCCTCTAAATTCTAAAATCGTAAAAGAAGTTCTTGAAACAGAAGACTTTAAAGTTAAAATCATTGATGATGTGCTTGGATTAGAATTATCTGGTGTAATTAAAAATATTAATGCAATAGCTAATGGTATTTGTGAAGGTATGAATATTAATGAAAATGCTAGATATTCCGTGCTTACAAAAGGATTTAGGGAAACTAAAGATATAATTAAAAGTTTTGGAGGAGATGAATCTACTGCAAGTGAATACTGTGGTTTCGGTGATTTGGTTTTAACCTCAACATCTTCTGAAAGTAGAAATCATACACTAGGTATGTTATATGGTCAGAGAATTATAGTTGATGAGAAAGCTAGTGGTATAGTTTTTGAAGGGAAAAATTCAATAATGGCTATTAAAGATATTTGTACTAGAACAAATACTAAAAGTCTTATTGTAGATTTTGTTTATGATGTAATAGTAAAACAAATTCCTCCAAAAATAGCATTTAAAACATTGTGGAGTAAAATAGAATATTAAAAAAATTGTGATATTATGATAGGAGTAATTTTAGCTGCAGGTATGGGTACAAGATTAATGCCTCTTACAAAAGATATTCCAAAGGCACTGCTTAAAATTAATGATATAACTCTACTTGAGAGAATGATTAAAAACTGTATTGACTCTGGTATTTGCAAATTTATTGTTGTAATTGGATATAATGGTGAAAAAGTAGAACAATTATCAAAAAAACTTGAAGATAAATATAATATAGAAATTAAAATTATAATAAATGAAAAATATGATATAACTAATACTTCTGTTTCAACTTATCTTGCAAGTAGATTTATTGAAAAAGAATCTTTAGATGATTTTATATTAGTTAATGGAGATAATGTAGTAGATCCATTAATTATTAAAAGACTTAGTAAAAGCAGTAATAGTTCTATGATAATTGATAACTATAAGCAGTTAAATGAAGAATCTTTTAAATTAATTATTGATAATAAAAGTTTTAACAATGATAAAACAATTACTAATGGAATAATCAATTCTATTGGAAAAGAATTAGATATTGATAGTTCTACTGGAGAGTTTATTGGAATTTCTAAAATTGTTAAATCAGACATTAGTGATTTTAATAAATTTTTAAATGAATCTATTAATGAAAATCCACAAAACTATTATGATTTTTCATTTAAAGATTTAAGTGAAATTAAAACAATTGATTTCATCTTAACAAATGGATTAAAATGGAGTGAAATTGATGATATTAATGATTGGGAATATGCCCAAAGACTAGTTGAGGAACTTGAAGGCTAATAATTTCTTATAACACATAAGTTTAATATTGATTTATTTAAAAAAAATATAAAAATAAAAAAAATAAATTAAAATATAAAGATTTGATTAAAAAAGGGATAATATGGCGAAAACATTTAAAAAACAATTAAAGGACATAATTTATAATACTGCTAAATATTCTGCAAGAGCTTTATATTATATAGCTTCCTATATTATACCTCCAAATGAAAATATTATCCTGTTTGAATCAAGTAATGGTCGTAATTATACTGGTAATCCTAAATCCATATATGAAGAAATTCTAAATCAAGGCCTTGATAAGGAATTTAAATCTGTTTGGGTACTAACAAATACAAAAACGGAAATACCTGGAAATCCTATAAAAGTTAAAAAACCATTTTTCAAATTTTTATATTACACTCTTCGAAGTGGTACTTGGATATTTGATTCAAGACATTTATATTATCTTAAAAAAAATAAAAACACTAAATATATCCAAACTTGGCATGGTACTCCACTTAAAAAGTTAGCACTAGATATGGATTATATTGATATGAGTGGAAATCAGGACATTACCCAATATCATGATGATTTTAGAAAAAATTCTCATCTCTGGCAATATCTAATATCACAAAATTCATATTCATCAAATATCTTTAAACATGCTTTTGACTTTAAAGGTGAATTTTTAGAAATTGGTTATCCAAGAAACGATATATTAATTCATAAAAATAATCCAAAAGATATAGAGACAATTAAATCAAAATTTAATATTCCAACTGATAAAAAAATCATTCTTTATGCTCCAACCTGGAGAGATAATGAATATTATAAAAAAGGCGAATATAAATTTGCAACTGAAATGGACTTTGATATGCTTTATGAAAAACTTAAAGATGAATATTACTTAATCGTTAAATTCCACTATTTAGTTAAAGATAATATTGACTGGAGTAAGTATGGGGATTTTGTAATAGAATGTGATGCTGATTGGGATATACAGGAATTATACCTTATATCTGATATAATGATTACTGATTATTCATCTGTAATGTTTGATTATGCTCTTTTAAAAAGACCTATGCTTTTCTATACATATGATTTAGACAATTATAAAAATAATCTAAGAGACTTTTACTTTGATATGGTTAGTGAGGTTCCAGGTCCTATATGTATGACTACAGAAGATCTTATAGATTTTATTAATAATAGTTTAGATGAATATGAAAATCTTTATGGGGAAAAATATAAAAAATTTAATGATAAATTTAATGAATTTGATAATGGTGAAGCATCAAGGAAGGTAATAGACTTAATTAGAGATAATTAAGTTTAAATAAATATATTTTTCAAAATATAATTAAACAATGAGATATTTAATCAATTAATTTAAAAAAAACTTTTTAGAAACATTATTTGATTTTCTAAAATTTTTATAAAAAACACTTTTTTCTATTTTTACCTTAATTTTTGAAAAAAAAACTTAATTTTCATTATTTTTATTATGTTTTTAACTCAAATAATGAAAATTTGGATATCTACAAATCCTAAAAAAATTAAGACCCGTGAATTATTATTAATCCTTAATATTTTTAATCTATAATATCTAATATTATATATGAAAAAATCTCTTGAGGGATTTCATAATGAAAAATAAAAAAATATATTTATTAGCATTATTATTCCTTCTTTGTATTTTAAGTATTCAGGCCAAAAGTGCAACAGAAAATACTACAGACAAAGATATAATTAGTGTTGATAATAATAAGAGACTACTAATTTAGAAACAAATATCCGATATGATGACGTTTCAATTAGTTAAGAGAATGTTGAACTTAAAGAAGAAGAAAATAATAAGGATAATCAATATAAGTCTGGAGCAGATGAAAGCACAACATTGATGAAGATCCATTAACTTTCACAGACTTAAATAATACGATTAATGGAAATGAGAATTCTACAATCTACTTATCTAATGATTACAAATTTAATAATGATTCAGACCATAACTTATATGAAGGAGTCAAAATTACCAGAGATTTAACGATTTATGGTAATGGAGCAACAATAGATGCAAACGATATGGCAAGAATATTTAATGTCATTGATAATCATAATGTTAACTTTTACAATATAACTTTCATAAATGGAAATAGAGAATTAACAGATGGTGGAGCAACACATTTTAGTAATGCAACTGACTGTATATTTACTCAAAATGAAGCAGGAAAATATGGTGGAGCAATAGAAATTGGTAATGCATCTAATTGTCAGTTCATTGGAAACAAATCAGGAGTAGATGGTGGAGCAATACAAAATGAGGATGTATACAACTTCATATTTAACAAAAACCAAGTAGAAGAAAATGGAGGAGCACTAAATCAAGAAAATGCAACTATTAATGTTTCAAAAGCAAATACATCAGTTATTATTGACCCTATTGAAGCAATATTAGGAAAAGAAATAACAATAAAATATACCACTGAAAGTAATGGAACAGTAACAATCAAAGTTAATGGCCAAGAAATAAAAGACGGTAAATTCACACCTACTAAAATAGGTATTTATAATCTAACTATAGAAGTTGCAGAAGATGAATGCTACACTGCCACAACAAACCAAACCACATTTACAGTGGAAAAATTAGCAAGTAAAATTACTGCAAAACCAGTTACTACTACTTATAATCTAGGTAAATATTTGACAATTACATTAAAAGATTCAAATGGTAAAGCTATACCTAATACATATATAACAGTAAACATAGGAAGCAAAAAATATAAAACTAATAGTAAAGGCCAAGTAAAAATCAATATTGCAAAGCTTACACCAAAAACCTATAATGTAAAAATTAAATATGCAGGATCAGATATTTATAATGCGTCTACCGGATCTGTAAAACTCACATTTAAAAAAGCAACCCCAAAAATAACAGCAAAATCAACAAGTTACAAACTTAATTTAAAAACTAAAAAATACTAGCAATCTTTAAAGACAATAAAAACAAAGCCCTTAAAAACACAAAAATAAGCTTAAAAGTTAATGGTAAAACATATACAACTAAAACTAACAGTAAAGGCCAAGCAACATTTACAATAAGAAACCTAAACAAAAAAGGTTCATACACTGCAGTTATTACAGTCCCAAGAAACAGTTACTACAATCAAGTAAATAAAAAAGTAAAAATAACTGTAAAACCATAAAAATATTTTAATATTAAGAGTTTTTAATAACTCTTAATCTTTTTTTAAATTATCATAAAAATAATAAACAAATATTAAAATTAAAAACACCATAAAAACAGAAAAAAGAGAAAACAAAAAATTATAGATAAACAACAGTTTAAAATATAATTAAATTTAGTGAGCTGTTTAATTTAAAAAAATGATATTTATTTAAATTTACTTTGAAATTGCAACAGCAACTGTAACGCCATTTAAAGCACATTTTTTATGAATTAATTTTGAGTCATGCCCTGCTGCTATCATAGCACATTGTTCACATACACCATCTATTTGGAATTTTTTATAAACGAATTCTGATCTTGAACAATCATCTGAGTGAAAATTACGGACATCATATATATCAATAATTTCAATTTTTTTATTTAAATCATGTGCTGCCTTAATTATACCAATTTCATCTTTTTTAATTGAAATTGTTGCTATACTATTCACTCTGCTTAAAGGTATATTTAAATTTTTGATAGCTTCTTCAATTGCAAAAATTACATGCTCTTTTTTCATACCACGTTTTGATCCTATACCTATAACTAATTTTTTCTCTATCATATTCATTTCATATATTTGATTGTTCTTTTTAAATGAAAAATTAACAATAGATAATGGAATATTATCAGTAATTTCTCTATGATTAAAACTTAATTTATGTTTTGGTACTTGTTTAAATGTACTTCCTGGGAAATATTTAGTTAAATGACTTAAATCTTTATCTGATTTAATACTAAATGAAATATTATCTAAAATAGCCTTATTAAAATCAATTATTTTTTTAGTATCATCTATTTCATAAAAATATTTTGAAGCAATTGAATCAATACCACACTTTAAATTAACATCCGTAGATGTTGAAATAACTGGTTTGCCATTAATATATTTAGCAATTTTACAAGTTAAATCATTTCCACCGCCTAAATGACCTGATAAAAGACTAACAACATATTGGCCCTTTTCATCGATAGCTAAAACAGCAGGATCTAAAACTTTAGATTGGATATAAGGTGATATTGCTCTTATAGTAATACCAGTTGCCATAATGGAAATAATAGCGTCATATTTATTAAATACATTTTTCATGTTTTTCATGACATTTTTATGGTAAATATCAGCTTTAATTACTGTATAATCATCATTTAATTTAGATTGAATAACTTCTGATAATTTTAAACCTTTTTCTGTAACTGATAAAATTGCTATTTTCATATTAAAACCTAAAAAATTTAAAACAAACTTTTTTTTTATAGAAAAAATATTTTTATAAAATATATAATCCTTAAAAAATATTATGCTTTTTATATTAAATTAATTTTTATATACAATTTAAAATTCCTTTTCAAAGATATTAAAAAAATATTTAATTGTGTCTGTTTAATTTTAAAATTAATTAAAAACTCCTATACATTTTTTATTTAAAAATAAGAAAGAAATATTTAAAAAATACATTTTTAGCAATAATCCTTATAAAAATAATAAAATAGTAAAAATAAAAAAATAATAAAAAAATAATATAAAATAATAAAAATACTAAAAAAAATAATTTATAAATTAATTTTTAGTAAATATTTAGAATAAAAATGAAATTATAATAAATAAAAGGGCGGTTAAAAAGATTTGAAGTAATAAATATAAAAATATAGTCCATCTACTTAAGTTATATGCCCTTCTAATATCATATGTATCAAGCCCTTTATATGGATCCCCCATAACATAATTATTTTTCTTCTCTAGTTGTATACCAAGTGCACCTGCACATGCTGCCATAGGGTAACCTGAATTAGGACTATCACAATTCCTTGCATCTCTTTTTAATATTCTATATGCATTTTTCCAATTCATTCCTAAAATATAACTTGCAAAAATCATCAAATAACCAGAAATTCTTGCAGGTATTAAATTAACTATATCATCAACAATTGCAGGAATAAATCCTAATTTTTTATACCTTCCATTTTTGTATCCTACCATAGCATCCATAGTATTTATTACACGATAGGCATATACAAAAATTACAGATATAAAAATTATATCAATTACATTACTATTTGCATCCATACCAAAATTATTTACAACAAATATGTTTAAATTAGTTACTATAAATGCATCATCAAATAAATGATAATAACAGAATACACTTATAACAATTAATCCAAATGCAAAATAATAAAATATTGGAGCAACTACAGAATCTGTAATGTTTTCAGTTAATGTTTCAATTGTAGCAGATATTAATTGAGGTCTTTGTAAGTTTTCTGTAGGTCTACTAACAATTTTTGATACTTCTCTACGTCCAGTCTTAATATCCTTTTGATCAAGAATATATCTTATTCTTTCAGCTGAATCAAGTAAAAATTTAATTGAAAATGCCTGTGAAAAAAATATTCCAGATATAACTACTACAAAAAATATAGGTAAATACATTACAACTTGATATAGAGCATAATTTAATATAAAAAATATAATAAATACACCTAAAAATAATAATAGACCTGATATATATAAATTCATATCTATTAAAAATATTTTTAATAATTCTATTACTTTTCCAATTAATACTACAGGATGTATATTATTTGGAAATTCACCTATAATTTTATCTAATAAAATTGCTATTACAAATACTGTAAAAAACAATATAATTGTTATAAAAAAGTTATCATAAAGAAAAATATTTATCATTATTATTAATTTAATTTATATAATATTTATATTATATCCTTTATAACATAAATTTAAAAATAAAAAATTAAATAATACTCAATTTATTAATACTTTAATTAAATAATACTCAATTTATTAATACTTTAAAATTTAATAATATAAAAAAAATTAATTAAATTATATTATATCATTTAAAAAAATATGATTTATAAATGAATTTATAATTCATCAATATTTATGCTTTTTTGAGAGAATGTTCTATCAAGTAACCATAAACATTGAAGTTTCGCTTTATATATTCTTTTTATTGTATGAATTAAATTATCCTTTGTAAGTCCATCTTCAAATATCTCATCAGTTATAAGAAAACGAACAAGCTCATTATTTGGATGGTTCAATTCAAAGTCAACTAAAAATTGATTTAATCCAAATCTCATAGACCAAATAAAATTTTCCTTTGTCTGTTGTGATGCATTTTTTATCATTTCTTTTTGTTCAGTTCCTATTTCCGTTGCACAACCAACTAAAATCATATCTTCTTTACCGACATGTTGAATTAGATCCATCACATGATCTGGAGGGTATTCAATAATATAATGAAAATTAGCATTACCATCTTCTGTTTGTTTGCTTAATAATCCTTCTTCATTTAACCATTTTAATAATAAGTTTTCATCTATCATTGTATCAACTTAAATATTTTTTTAATATTATAATTTATTATTATTATTTTAAATTATTATAATAATTAATTTATTTTATTATTTTATTTATAAAATAAAAAGTTTGGTAATGTAATATTTAATTATTAATTTTTTTTATATTTCATTTTATTTTTATTTTTAATATTTTTTTAATATATTATCTTTTTTATACTTGAAATAATACTTAGATATTTTTTATAATTTAATAAGTTTTTAATTTTATTATTTCTATAATTAATTTTTGACTTTTCAGTGTGAGAGATATGTTTCCACTGAAATATTTTCGAGGATATTGTTAGACTTAAGGGGTATATTTCCACTGTAAAATATATAATTTTTTCTCTCTGTAAAATTTTTTAAAAATTCATTTTATGAAAATATGTAAATATCAAAAAGAAAATTTACACTTGAAATACACCTTCAGATTTTTATTTTTTACAAAATTTGTTTACACTTGAAATACATCTCACACACTGGAATAAAATTTTCATTATTATGGAAATATTTATAAAAGATAAATATCAATATTACACTTGCAGTTGTACTTTAAATTTTTTTTAAAAGTACATTTTTTTACACTTCAAATACATCTTTAAATGATGTGAATTTTACTTATTTACTTTAATAATTTTATTTGTTATTTTAATTATTATTCTAAATATTATTATAAGATATTCATTAAATTTTTAATTCATAATTTTAGAATTAATTAATTTAATTAAATTATATTAATTTGATTGTATACTTTTAAAGTTATTTACTTGAGACTATGCTATAGGTGGCTGTATGAAAGATAATATTTTTACTAATATGGATAGAGGAAAATCTGTTTTTAAAGATAAAAGTCCTTTAAGTCATAAATTTTTACCTGAACAATTACCACATAGGGATGAACAAATTACAAAGATTGCAAAATATTGGATCGATGCATTAGATAATGTAACTCCTTCAGATGTTACTATTTATGGTAAAACAGGTACAGGTAAAACTGCTGCTGCTAAATTTGCTCAAAAGCAATTAATAGAAGCTGCTCAAGATAATAAAATATTTATTAATGTTGAATATATTCGTTGTACAGATTATACAACAGAATATCAGGTTTTAGCACAGCTTTGCCAAAGATTAGGTCGAGATGTTCCATATAGGGGTTGGACCAAAGGAGAGATTATTAATACTTTTAGAGAAGTTTTAAATCAGGAAATTGATGGTAAGAAACTCATTTTAATAATTATTTTAGATGAAATTGATATATTACTTGAAAAGGATGGGGATGGTTTATTATATACTTTAACTCGTACTGAAAATGTATCAGTATTATCTATTAGTAATTATTTAGACTTTAAAAAGTTTATTAAACCTAGGGTTATGAGTAGCCTTAGGGATAAAGAAATAGTATTTCCACCATATCGTGCAGATCAATTAGCTGATATTTTAAATGAAAGATCTGAAATGTCTTTTAATGAAAATGTTTTAAATGAAGATGTTATTCCACTATGTTCTGCTATGGCAGCTAAAGAAGAAGGCGATGCAAGGTATGCACTTGATTTATTATCTACAGCAGGAGATATTGCAGATGAAAATGATTCTTCTGAAATTTTAGGGGATTATGTTATTGCTGCTAAAAATAGAATAGAACATAATAAGGTAACTGATATAATAAATACATTACCTACTCAACAACAAAGAGTACTAGAATCAGTACTTATTCTCACTCAAAATAAGGAAGAAATCAGTTCAGGTAAATTATATGAAACATATAAAGAAGTTTCTAAAGGCGATTCAGTTACATATCGTAGAATTTTTGATTTTATCAATGAACTTGAAATGCTTGGTATAATTTCTACTAATACTGTTTCTCGTGGTAGAGGTAAAGGTAGAACCAATATTATTAAATTACAATGTGAAGAAGATTTAGTTGATAAAACATTAAATTCTTTATAGAAATTATTTATTTTATTTTAAACTCTTTTTTTCATATTTAATAATATAATTTGTTGTATTTTTTAAAATAATTTTAAAAATAAGTTATATTATAATTTTAATAGATATAATCTATTAATTGTATATCTAATTTTGTCTAATTTTGTCTATATATTTTTATATTTTTTTTAATTAAATTTTTTATTTAATATTAATTTTTATTTTATTATATTTTTTAATAATAGAATATTTTATAATTATTTCTTATTTTTGATATTAGATATTAATGTTTCAAGTATTGCCATTCTTACTGGAACCCCATTATAAGCCTGTTCGAAATAACGATTATGTTTAGTATTATCAACATCCTGTGATATTTCATTTACTCTTGGAAGTGGATGCATAACAATTAGATTTTTATCTTCTAACATTTTTTTATTAATCAAATATGCATCTTTTATTTTATTATATTCTTCTTCATCTGGAAAACGTTCTTTTTGAATTCTAGTATCATATAATACATCTATATCATCAATAACTTTATTTAGATTTGATTCCTCAAGATATTCTATATTATTTTTTTCTAGATCTCTCAGATTTTCTTTTGGCATTTTTAATTCAGGTGGGGATACAAATGTCATTTTTACATTATATAATCCTAATGCATATGATAGTGAATGTACTGTACGACCATATTTTAAATCACCAACTAGTGCAACTTTTAAATCTTCAATATCTCCAAATTCTTTTTTCATTGTATATAAATCAAGTAAGGTTTGTGTTGGATGTTGACCTGCTCCATCACCAGCATTAATTACAGGTACATCTACAATTTCAGATATAAAACGGGATACTCCTTCAAGTTCATGTCTTATAACCAATGCATCAGAATATGATTCAAACATTTTTGCTGTATCTGCAATTGTTTCTCCTTTTGATATAGAACTTGATGCTGCATTATCAATTCCAATATATGCTCCACCTAATCTTTTAGTTGCAGTTTCAAATGATAGCTTTGTCCTTGTAGATGGTTCAAAAAACATCATTCCAACTATTTTTCCATTAAGTGATTTAGATACTTCTTGTGATTTTGCAACTTTTTCTAATTTTGTTGCCTTCTCTAGTATATAGTTAATATCATCTTTTGAGAATTCTTTTATTGATATAACATTTTTATGTGAAAAAATTTCAATCACCTATAATTAATATATATTTTTATTATTATTAAAAATTTATTTAATACTTGTCAGGTAAATATCATGTAAGACAATCTTTTTTACAAATAATTTATTGACAGATAAATAGGTTGTCCGCCAAAATGCAATTTTTTAATAAAAACTAAAAAATCATTACATCTAATTTTAATTGGTGAAAAACAGACATCTTCACAAAAATCAGTTAAATCTTTTTTTGAATTAGATTTATCATGAGTAATATTATATAATCTTTTAATATTTTAATCTATTCCATCAAGATTTATTTTTTCTTCTGTTTTTACCCATCCCAACGACCATTTCTTTTTCTATATTGAATTGTTTTTTTTAATACTCTATATTGTCCTTCAACACTTGACCTTTTGGAGTATTCTTATTTTCCATTTTTTCTTCCATAGATACTTCATTGATGAACCATATTCATTGATTGTTTTCTGAATTTGTGAGTAGAAATACATTTGAATCTGCATTCACAATTTTTACAAGAGGAATAATTATTGTAGATTATTTTAATTTTATCTGATTTATTTGAATCTCCATTATGTTCGACATATTCTTTATTAAAATATAGATATTTATTGTTTGGACATAGGAAGGCATTTTTTTTAAAATTATATCAAAATGATCTTTCTGGAAAGGATTGGGTTTAATCTTTTAATCTTTGTTTGGATTTTTTTCTTGTAGGGATTAATCCATCTATATTATTATTAGCCAAGTAAGATAAACATATTTATTTAAATATATTGAACCAGCACTGATATGTTTTGGTTTTTTATTTATATTTTTTATGATTATCTGCAATTTCTAGTAATTCATATAGGCTGTAGGATTTTGTGTGACATTTATTGCACAAATAATTTTGTATCGTAATCGATGTAGATTGATATTTTAAGCAACTAAAAAATTTCCTTTTTACCTTTCATAAAACGAGCTTTAATATCCTTTATTGAGAATTTTTCTCTCCTGTGAGTGTTAATTGAGTTTTTATGTCATATATGAGTTCTAATTTTTAATTGTAATTATTTTTCATTTTCCAAAATTTTTTTAGCGTGTTTATTAAGTTTTAAGAGATTCCTCATCAATTAAAATGCTTTTGAAGTATTGATCTAATATTAAAGTTTCTTTTTCTGTTATGATATTTTGTTAGAATTATATACTTTTTTAATAGTTCCATAATCCAACAGGATTAAATTCTGTAAATCCATATCATAAGCTTTTTTATAAAGTCATTTTTAATAATGCTTCAAAATAGGAACCATATTTATCTTTGTACCTTTGTATTGAACGTTCTGATGGTTTTATACTATCACTACGAATTTATATATTTCATGGTATTTTGCCATCTTAGATATATATTTAGCACTTTCTATATGTTCTTTTTTGAATAAATCAATAATTTGAGTATAGAACAATAGGAAATGGATTTTTGCCAGTTTTTTCTTTTTCTTCAATATTTAAAAGTTTGTAATTTTCTTCAATAAAATCCACGATAAAATGAGAGATATGATCCTTTGGAATATTTTCTCCATAAACTTCAATACCCAATTTTACTTATTTTTTATTAATATTTCTCTTAACCATAAATAACATAACATACATAATTAATATTAGAACTAATATATAATATTTACTTTTGTAAATATAATTAAATCAAATATTAACTATTAAAATAAGCTTAATTTAATTATGTGAAAACATTGAAACTATTGAGATACTTTAATTAAATATTAGTAAGTATTTTTAAAAATCAATAAATTTTATATGAAAAAAATTTTGACCTAAAATTCAAAAATTGCATTTTGGAGGACACCCAATAATGAAAAAAAAGTTTAATTTTTGGTATTTATACAATGCTGTCAAGCTAAGAAAATTTTGATTTTTTAAAAGCTATCTTGAATGTTTGCTTTGCATTTTTTATGATAATATTTATCTTTTTCTC
>NZ_CAJOKH010000035.1 GCF_905235195.1 uncultured Methanobrevibacter sp.
TATGAAAACACCATTATAAAATTAAATTAAATTAATTGAATTTAGTAAAAATAAGAGTTTTGTGCAAGTTTCTCGTACTAAATAATCTAGCACCCTATATCATTTATATCTGATTTTGTATAAATAATCCATTTTTTATTTTCTTTCAATGAATAAAATCTTTTTAATTCATCTGTTGTATAATAGGGCTTTATTAATTTCAATTCTTTATCTTTGAGATTTAATTGAGATAATTCTTCATCAGTGAGTACAAAAATACCCTTTCCTACTTCATATTTATTATCAAGTTTTTTTGCATTTTTACTAGTTAAATCTTCTTGTGGAGCCACAATCCCCTGAGATAATTCTTTATTAGTTAAATATATAATACTTGAATTAGATTGAATTTTAGAGATAACCTCATAAATATCAGAATCCATAAAACTGAAATAGTTATCTTTATTCATTTTTCTATTAAAACCGGCATCAAATTTATTCCATAATTCATTAACATTATCTGAATATAAAAATGATTTTAAATTGTCATCAGTAATATTATCCACTAATAATTTCGAATATTTAAAATGATAATTCTCTTTGGTTGAATCTTTTGTCATTAAATATATCATTGTTTGAATACTAGCAGTATCAAATGCTTTATAATTTCCAAAATCAATGAAATATTTGAATGTAGCTTCATCATTAACTTTATTTCTGAATTTTGAAGCTCCAAAACTAGTTATCCAATTATTGGTAGCAATAAATGAAACACTACCATTATTTTTCACTAAATTTAATGCTTTACAACCAAATAAATACCATAAATCCATTTTCCCTTGGTAATATTGTGAATTTCTAACTCCATCGAAAGCATTTTTATTTCTTGCTTCTTTAACATAAGGAGGATTACCAATAGCAATATCAAAACCCGGATTAATACCTTGAAATACTTCAGAAAATTCTAATTCCCAAATAAAAAATGGTTTAATTTCAGCATATTCAAATTTTTTAATTTCATTGAGCAAATCTATTTTACCTATATCTTTAAGATATGTTTCAATAAAATCCCATTTAGCTTCTCTAATTTTTTGTTTTAAATCTTGTTTAACATCAGAATCACTCTCTTCGAAGTATGCTTTTTTTATCACTTCTAATTCTTTAAATATTCTTTCAGCAGCTGTTACACCAAATCTTTGTTGCTCATCTTTATCAATAAAATTATCATCAAATAATCTAATGTCCTTATAATTATCTACAAGTGAGTTACCACACATTATTTGGTTATCTAAGTTGGGTAGTGGATTAATTACATTATTATTTTCTTCATCAACAATTAATGATAACCAGAATCTTAATTTTGTAATATCTGTAGCAGATAATTCTGAATCTACGCCATATAATGAATTTTCAATTGTTTCTTTTTTTAATTTATACAAATTAATTTCATCATCATCCACCATATTCAGTAATCCTAAAATATATTTAGCTTTAACAATTTCATTCATCATACCTACTGGAAATGCACCAGAACCTACTGCGGGATCTATTACTTTAACTTTTTGAAGTAAGTTTTCTAGAGCATTAGAATTTTCTTTAATTGAATTTGGTAATTGAATTTTGGTATATTGATTTCCATTATATTTCTTTTTTTCTTCATTGGCCCTAATGATAGAGTTTACAGCCAAATCCCCTTTTGTAATAAATATTCTTAAATCCTCTTCAGGAACATCAGAATTTGTACTTAAGTATGATATTAAAGACTCCTGACACATAAAATGAACAATATGTCTAGGAGTATAAAATGCACCTTTAGATTGTCTATCTGTTATTTCAAGTAAGTTTTCAAATACTTTACCTAACATCTCAGGGTCAACTGCAACTTCCTTTTCTAAAGGTTCATCCTCTTTAATAGTAAAATTAAATTGATCAAAAGTGTTCAATATATCTTTAAAAATATTATTATCAATTATAACATCAGTATTAACCCAATCATAATTATTTATTGGTTCAAAAAGACCCCCATTAAGAAAAGGGACTTTATATCCAAATTGTGAAAAATGATTATCAATTACTTTTTTTGAAAATCCCTCGTAGAATAATGGTTCTAAAACATCATTAAAGAAATTTTTATCATTATTTATAGCATCAATATATATTCCTCTTAAAAAGTCCTTAGGTCCATAACCCCATTTTTCATATTCTTTAATACCTAACCAACCTTTTTTCTGTAAGAAATATATAAATACTAATTGTCCCATTAATTTTTTAGCAAAATCACTTGATTCTATTTTTTTATCATCAAATTCTAATCGAACATCATCATCATTCATTTTAACTTCATCTAATGATTCTGTTAATTGTAGGAATAGTTCTTTATATTTATTAAAGAATTCATCAGTAACATTTTCAATACTAAAAGCTTGTTCAATATCAGTTAGTTGAATATTATCTTCATAACAAAGTAACTCTAAGAATTGTGATTGACATGTATGATTTGGTTCATTAACTCCAACCAAGAAAGAATGCCTTCTAGGTGAACTTAACTTTTCATGTATTCCTTTTTCATTAAATTCATATTCTACTTTAACATGTGAGAATCTCCAATCGTCTAGATTTGGTTCATAGAATGCTACCAAAGCAGAATCGTATTTATCTTTAATCAATGAAGCTATTAAATTTCTTTGCATTGTCCTGGCACGATCTCTGGAAGATTGTTTAGTTAACTCAACAACATAAAAAGCTATTGAATCGCCCACATCATCTTGATAATCTCCTAAAATATAGACTTCATTTTCATAACTCTTAAATTCATTTCTAATAGCATTAAAAACTATAGGACTTATATTGGATTTATTAAAAAGTTCTTTTAAAAATTCAACATAGTTATTCATGTTAAATTTATCTTTAAATGTTTTATTTAAAAGAGCTTTTGCTGATTTTTGATTCATTTTACAATCCTCCATTATAAAAAGTATTCAGATAAAATAATCTGCTCTGGCTTTTCTTTACATTCTTTTATACATGAAGCTGTTTCGGTTTTCAAATCTTCATCTAAAATATTATCATTAAATACTTGAACTATTAAATTTGAACGCTTTATTTTATCTAAATCTTTATTATTCTTATCAATAGCAATTAATTCATTTTTTATTTTCTTAGCTCTGCTTTTTGTAATGTGTCCTTCTTCAATTAATTCTTTTATTTTACCCAAATAATTTTTATCATGGTTAAGTAAATTTTTACAACTTCGAGCATATTTAATATATTTAATTACAAATTTTTCATTATTGGATAATTTTATGTCATCATCAGGATTATTTAATAGTTGTTCAAAAGCAAACATGTTCTGGTATAAATAATCATAAAACTCATCATCTATTGAAATAGCTTTTTCGTATTCATCGGCTTTTAATTCTTTTATAGCTTCGAAGAAATCAATCTCTTCGGAAATATTACCCTTTGATTTAAATAATTTTTTAAATTTATCTTTCTTCATTAGTGTGATAAGATACTTTTGTTCAGATGCACGAGCAACACGGGATTTAATAGGAAGCTCTTCAATTTTTTTAAATAATTCAGGATTATTATCTCTAATATCCCTAATTTCTCTAAGGTATTTTAATTCATCATCAACAACTTCTTCATCATCAATATTTGAAGATAATATATTGAAATAATCATCATATGATTTAACAGGCTCTTCAGTTAATAATTGTGAATCGTTTCCTAACAATTCAATGAACATGGCTATTTTACCTTCTGCAAGAGATTGAAGTTGGATATTTTTTTCTATAGGTGATGCTGGGAAGAAATTATATGTGTATATATGTTTAAATTTAGTTCCCAAACGTTGAACACGTCCTACTCTCTGCATCATCCTTGTTGGATTCCAAGGTATGTCAAAATTAATTATAACATTTGATCTGTGCAAGTTTACACCATGTGAAAGAGTGTCTGTTGTTATGAGGATTCTATATTCATTTTTTTGTTTATTTTTATCGATATTTGCATCAAAATTGTATAATATATCATCCATATCTTCTTTACCAGATTTTCCAGTAAATACTTTAACATTTTCCTTGCATTCTTTGGAAATCAATTTTGCAATATCTTCTGCAGTATCAATAAATTCTGTGAATATTATAACTTTTTTATTTTTTAAATCCTCATTAAGCAAATTTGTTAATGCTATTCTTTTAGGATAATTCTCAACGGATTCCCACATTTTAGCTATTTCTTTCAAAATGTTCAAATCATTTTTTAAGTCTTCTTTGAATTTAGGTGCGAAATCGTTAGCATAATATTCATTTGCTTTACCCTCTTCAATTAACTCTTCAATATTGTTAAAATCATCCTCAGCAACTAAATCTAATATCTTTAAATTATAATCTCTACTTGTGTAAAATACTCCTTTATTATTCAATGTATCTAATGCTTGTTGATGAGTATTAATGGAATTTTGAACAGATTTTTTGAATGCATAACTACCACTTTCAAGCCTTTTGATAAGTAAGATTTTTATAAAGTTTCCCATCATTTTTTGGGAGTTAGCATATCGTGTATCTGGATTCACACGATATTCATTTGCTAATGGCCTATATTTTGCATAAGTTAATTTTTTAGTTAATTTATATAATGTATTATCAAATATTTCATTTGTAGTTTCATCAAAATGATAATGGATTGGTTTTGGTTTTTCTACATTTGGAAATTCCATATTATTTTTTTTTAAATCTTTTGAATAGTATTTGCTAATACTTTTTCTTGTCCTTCTAACCATAATATATTTCAATACATCATCTCTGATTTCAGCAGAGATTTTTTTACTTATTTCCATATATTTGTCAGGATGTTTTGATCTATCGATGCTTTTTTGTCTGAGTTCTTGTCTTTTGAAATATGCTTCTAAATCTCTTACTTTTGGATTAGGTAATGTTGAATTATGGGCAGGTTGGAATAGTTTAATTTGACTTAATAAATCGGAAGGAGAATTGTTAAATGGAGTTGCTGATATTAAAATTATCTTTTTTCCTTTACATATTTTGGATAGATATTCATATTGTTGTGTGTCTTCATTTTTAAAGTCATGAGATTCATCTATTATGACATTTTGATAACTATTAACATCATAATTTTTTAGGATTTCATCTAATTTTCCTTTAGATTCGACAATAGGCATTGGAGAAACTCCAAATTCTCTTAATACTCTTTTCCATCCTCCGGGGTTATGTTCTTTAACTAATGCTGGTGGTGCGATAACTAATGTTTTTCCTCTTAATTGTTGTGCTAATAGAGACCCCATGTATGTTTTTCCTAAACCCACAACATCAGACAAAAATACTCCTCCATGTTCTTGTAGAATATCTCTTGCATATAATACTGCATCTCTTTGATATTCTAACATTTTAAATCCTTCTGGAAAAATTTCATAGTCTAATTCTTTTTTATCATTCCAAATTTTGTCTTTTAAAAATTCATAAATAAATTTTAAATATAATTCATAAGGAGTTATATCCTCTTTAATCCATGTTTTATTTGTTATGGTGTTTATGAAGTTTTGAGATATTGGTTCTGAATCTTCCCATAGTTGATTAAATTTATCAGATGCAAACTCATAATTCTCAGGTTCTCTTAGCTCTACATTGAATTCTAGATTTCTTTCAAGACCAGGTTGTGTAAAATTACTTGATCCTGTTATGACTCTTCCAATATCTCTGTCATCATTATCAAATGTCATGATGTATAATTTGGAATGGGTTTTACGTTCTTTATATCCTCTTATTTCCAATTTTCCAGATTTTAACCAACTAACAAATTGTTTAATTCCTTTTTCAACATCAATTGTATCTTCAGAATTATTCATTTCATTAATTAAATCTTTTTCAATTTGTTTTTTATATTCTGCGGTAGATATAATAGTATTTTGAGAATCTTCAATTAAATTGAATGTTTGGGAATCAATTCCCATACCAACTAAAATTCTAATTTGTTTTGTGTTCTCTAAACTCTTTTGAAGTTTGTAAAATCCACTCACATAAAAATATCCAACTAAACAATCAAAGAATTCTGTGTCTTTTAAAAGAATATTAAATTCATTAAGTAGGGTATTTTCGCTCTCATTAGTTATAAAACTGTTACTTTTAGTACTCACAAATAAAACTCCTGTATGTTCTCTATTTTTATGATTTATACATTATTATAACTTAATTAACTTTTTTGTAAAACAATTTTATTTTAGCCATTTTTTTCTTTTTTGATGATGAATCATTAATAGGTTTTAGTAAAATATAATTAAACAATTTATATTTAATTTAATATTGAATATTTTTTTTAATTGTATTAATATATTTTTATACAAAACTATAATGATTTTTGACAAATATATTTGTGTCCAGCCTTCTTTTTAAATTGATATTTTCAATTGTTATTTAAAATTATCGTCTGGTATGTTGACCGGGATTTATAAAGTCATCTAAGAAGTCTAAAAAGTCGTTTAAATCTTCATCATTTACGGTTTTCAAATAATTTTCAATTAAATAAAGTTTAAAGCTATTTAATGCAATATTTTTAAGGTTTTTTCCAATTTTGATTTTAAAGATATTTTCTTTTGTAAATATGTTTTCAATTAAGTCAGTAACAGTTTTATATTCTCTTTCTTTATCAACAACTAAAAATTCATCTAAAACATAACATTTATTTCCATTTGCTTTTTTAAAGTTTATACATGATTGTTTTGCCCATATTTTAGGACCATAATGAACTTTAATATTATTAAGTTTAGAAACATTCATGTCATATATTAAAATGCCTTTATCTTTTTCATTAGTCCAATATCCACTTTCAAATACTTCAAAACCTTCTTCTTCTATTTTTTCTCTTAGAGATTCTTCAGTTTTTTTAAGTTGAGGGTGTAAGGTATCAACAGGTACACTTGGAATATTAAATTCAATAATATAGGTTTTACCTCCTCTATCATTAAATTTTTTAACAATATTCCTTTTACTTAAATTATCTTTTCGAGTAGGATAGAAGTAATCTATTTTATTATCACTTTCTATAAAGTTACGACATCCATATATGAACTCTTCCATTTTATCTTTACGTAGAGCAGCTGCTACATTACGATTTTTATCAGTTGGGTCTATTGCAATTAATGGATCTTCAAATAATTCAGAGCTACCATAATCTTCAAGATCAATTATAGTTTTATATCTCCAGTTTGAAACTTCACGAGTCACATTTTCAAAACTACCATACTGAAGAATAAGTATTTCACATAAATATCCTGCAAAGCCACCAACTTTAAATTCAGATCCATAAACTCCTATACAATCCATAAATCTTTTAAGAAGCAAAACTTCATCAATTTGTTCTTTTTTTAGTTTGGATTTTATATATTTTGTATGGAGGATTGTTCTATCTACAGCAGATTTCATTTCTGATGCATCTTTAATATTATAACATGGAACAAAGTCTACTTTATATCCTTCAATAATGCTTGTAAGGTATGGGTGAGATGCATAATGTTCATCTGCAACTCCATTATATTCTTCACTTATTTTATATCCTATCTCAAGACCTTTTTCTTTTAAAATTTCTAATGGTGTATTTAGAGGATAAACAATAAAAATATCAACATCAGATTTTCCTTTAAGGTAAGTTTCTTTTGCAACTGAACCTACGGCCTCTGCTCTTGCATTAAATCCTTCTTCAAGGGAAATTTTATTTATACTATTAATTAATTTAGAAGAAATTTCTTTTAATTTGCCTTTTTCCTTTGAATCTGGTTTAATTTCATTTAATATTTTTCTATACTCCATTAGAATCACAATAAAATAAACTTATATTTTAATATATAAAATTCCTATAATAATATTATTTTCAAATATTTCTCTATTTTATTTTAATAGAAAATATCAATTTTCTACTTTTAATTATATTATCAATTTTCTACTTTAACAATATTTAATATTATTATGATAATTTTTATCAATTAATATTCTAGATAATTATAAATTTATTGATTATTTTTTATAATCTTTTCTTATTTCAAATATTTTTATTATAAACCATAATATTATAAGATTATTTTCTTTAAGATTGTAGCCTATGTTTTATTAAGTATTTATCTTATTAAAATTTATTATTTTTTAAACATAATCTTATATCATTCACGGTAATTTATATTTTTTTAAAATTTTATGCTCATATTCATAATTATGTTCAAATAGTAAGGTTTAAAATATAATTTTAAGATATATATTATTAAGAATTTTAGTATTTTCTATTAATTTTTTTTATGTATATTAGATGATGCTATAAATTATTAATATATTAAAATATAATCTTTTAAAAAGGATTAAAATATAATTTTTAAAAAGGAGGTAAAAAGATGGTAGTAAGTGTTATTGGTGGAACAGGATCTCAAGGTTTAGGTATTGCAAAAAGATTAGCAGTAGCAGGTGAATCTGTAATAGTTGGTTCACGTAAAGAGGAAAAGGCACTTAAAATTGTTGAAGAAACATTGGAAGAATTAAAAGATTATGATGTAGATATAAAAGGTATGGCTAATGAAGATGCTGCTAAAGAGGGAGATATTCTTATTATGACTGTCCCATTACAGGCACAAACTGCAACTTTAAAAACTATCAAACCTTTTGTTAAAGGTAAAATCTTTTTAGATGCAACTGTACCTTTAGAAACAGCGATTGGTGGACAAGTTACAAGAATTCTTAAATTGCCTGAAGGTTCTGCAGCTGAAAGAACTGCACAAATCCTTGAAGGTGAGGATGTAAAAGTCATTGCAGCATTTAACAATTTAAGTAATAGTCTT
Source organism: uncultured Methanobrevibacter sp. (assembly GCF_905235195.1). Taxonomy (GTDB): domain Archaea; phylum Methanobacteriota; class Methanobacteria; order Methanobacteriales; family Methanobacteriaceae; genus Methanarmilla. Next base: position 8,813 of record NZ_CAJOKH010000035.1, read on the forward strand.
TTATTAAATGTTCCAGAAGAAATTGATTGTGACTGTATTATTGCTGGTGATGATGCAAAATCTAAAGAAATTGCAACAGAATTAATTGAAAAAATACCTGGTATTAGAGTAATTGATGCAGGTAAATTAGAAAAAGCTCAATTAATTGAAGTAGTTACTCCACTACTTATCGGATTAAACATTAAATATAAATCTCCATTTGGTGGATTTAGAATTACTGGAATTCCAAAACTCGATGAATAAAAATTTTTATTAAATATTCTTAGATAATTTTTTTTATCTACAAAATTATTTTTTAAAGTTAATTTTTCTTTATTTTTATGGTTTTACTATGGTAAGTGAGATAATTTTTAAAAGAAAAAGTATACGTTCCTACAGTGATGAAGATATATCTGAGGATACAATCAAAAGAATATTGGCTGCAGCGATGCAAGCTCCTTCAGCTTTAAATACTCAATCTTGGGAATTTATAGTTATAAAAGATAAAGATATGATTTTAAATTTATCTAAAATGAGTAAATATGCTTCTTGTGCAAAAAGAGCAAATACTTTAATAGTCGTTGTGGCTAATCTTGAAAAACTTAAAAGAACAAGAGCATGGTTTTGCCAAGATCTATCAGCTTCAACAGAAAATATTTTGCTTGAAGCAACTAATCAAGGGGTAGGTAGTGTATGGTTAGGTTTGTATCCTGAAAGTGATAGGATATCTTATGTTAGAGATTGTTTAGATTTACCATTAAATATTCTTCCATTTTCAATTGTAAGTTTAGGATATCCTACAGATTGGGGAAAAATTGAAAATAGATATGATGAATCTAAGATTCATATGGAGAAATATTAAATGATTAAAATTATAAATTATAAAAACTAGTTATTTAATATTCTTTTTTTAATCATTGACTTTTTTTTACCTCATTTTTTATTTTTAATATATTTAGTTATTTAACTCTTTTATAATTCAAACACTTCAATGTCTTCATATATTGGGCCTTGAGGTGTTAATGTGCTTTTTTTAAGAGCTATTTTAGAGACAGTCATATTTCCTATATCATAATCTTTAAAATCTTGGAGTTTCTCTTGAATAAGATTCTTATTTTTTGCATTTTTCATTCTGCCAATAGTTAAATGGGATTTATAGTTTTTCTCCAAGTCAAAGCCTAATTTATTAAATTCTCCATCTAAGTCTTTTTGCAATTTTTTAAGGGTCTGTTCTTCTTCAAGTCCAATCCATATTACTTTTATTCGTTTAGCATTAGGAAAAGCTCCAGAGCCTTTAATGTAAATGTCAAATGGTTGATATTTGTTCAATACTTCTTTTACTTTAACGGATATTTCATCAACCATATTTAAATCTATATTTCCAAAGAATTTTAAAGTTAAATGCATATTTTTCATATTAACATATTTTATATTTGCATCTATTTGTTTAAATTCATCTTCAACATTTTTGATTTTTTCAAGTAATTCTGCATTTATATCAATTGCAAGAAAACTTCTAATACTCTCACTCATTTTACCATCAGCTATATTTTATTTAATTATTTTATATGTTAAAATTAGGTCTTGGTCTAATTGGTTAATATTTATTAGGTCTAATTTAACAGAATCTTCCATAAAATCAAAACCTTCACCATCAAATAGGGTTTTAGCATAGTTTCCACCAACAATCATAGGACCAATACATATTCTAATTTCATCTATTAATCCTTCCTTAATCATTGAAAAGTTTAGTGTTGAACCTCCTTCTAACATTAAAGTTTTTATTCCTTGTGAATATAGATAATCTAAAAGTTTTGATAAGTCTACATGTTCTTTACCAGATACGAATATATCTGCTTTTTTTGATAATTCTTTAATTTCTCGGGTATCTGAATATTTACCACTTACTGCAATAATAGTAGGGGCCATTTTATTTAATACTCTACTATTTATTGGTGTTCTTCCTTGACTGTCTACAACGATTCTTATGGGATTGTCCTCTAATAAGGCATCGATTTTAGATACTGTAAGTTTCGGGTCATCTGCAAGTACAGTTCCAATTCCAACTATTATTCCATCCATATCTTTTCTAAGTTGGTGGACTCGCACCATATCCTTTTTCCCAGAAATCTTAGAGGAACCTGTTTTAGTAGCTATTTTGCCATCAAGTGTCATTGCAGCATTAAGAATTACATATGGCTTCATAATATCATTTTACTTAATTATTAATCATTTAATCAAAATTAATGTATACATAATTATATGATTGTTCATATTATAAAATTATTTTTTTCACTTTCTTTCATTTTTGAAATAATCCTTTTAGAAAATATTTTTAAATTTTTTTTTATAAATTACTTTTTTTTATTAAAAAATTTTTAAGCAAATAATTTAAAAATTCATTTTACTAATTTTATAAAAAATATCAAATTATTTAAATTCATGACAATTAATAATGTTAATTTTAAAAGAAAAAAACAATGATTTTGGCTATTATAAAATAGGTTTATATAAGATAAAATTATTATAAATTATACAATATAGAAATTTTTTAATTTCTATATTATAATTGCTGAGGTGATAAGATAAAAAATGTAACTAAAACTTTAGTAATTCTTTCTATATTCATTGTATTTCTATTAAGTTTTAGTGGATTATATGCTGGTGATGTAGACCATTTAGACTCTGCAGATTTACAGTCACCAGATAGTAATGAAATTATTGTCCCAGACGATAGTTCAAATACCGATGCAATTAATACTGTTGATTATAATTATCAAAATCTAAATAATAATGTTCCAAATCTAGAAAATTCAAATGCAGAGAATACGCAAGGTCCAAATACTTACCTTGAAAGTAGTAAAGACTCAAAAAACATAAATGTTCAATTTACTACTAAAAATTTTACTAGAGATGGTATTTATTATGATGAAGATCCAGTAGTTGGAGAAACAATTAAAGAATTCAATAGTTGTTATGGGGTAATTTTTTATCCTAGCTTGAATTTGATTAATAGTGAAGATAGTTTTGAAATTTTAAATCAAAATACATTACTTACTTCTCTAGATTCTCAAACATTCATAACAACTAATTTCATTCCATTAAACTATGATGATAATTTATATTCTGATATGTTAACCAACTATAAGGATGTTTTATCAAATCATATTGTAATTATTAAATTTGTAAATCCAAATCCAATTAATTATGATTCAAAAGATAGTGAACAAATTCCTATTACTGACCTATATACTAATACAAGTTCAATAGGTGCTGTACAATTAGGAAGCAAATCTTATACAAAAAGCAATTCAAAAGATATAATCATTTTAGAACCTATAGACATATTTATTGAATCTAATGATTTAACTTTAAAATATGGTTGTGATGATTATTTTGAAGCTATGCTTACTGATAATGAAGATAATTTAATTCAAGATCAGACAGTATTATTTGGTATAGGACAAAAAACTTATGCTGCTAAAACCGATAATAATGGAATAGCAAGATTACAAATAAATTTAAAACCTGGTAAATACACTATATCTACTAGTTTTAAAGGTACAGATTTTTATAATGAAGCTAATGCCGTAAATACTATTACGATTGCCGATAGTGGTGAAAGTGAAGATTTATCTGGTGTAGGTAGAAGCATAAGCAAGTGCACTATACAAGATAGTACAATTTCACAAAAAACAGATACTAAAAACACTAGTATTAAAAATAGTGTAAAAACATTTAGTTTAAATCAAATTATTCAATCATCTAAAAGTTTAAAGACTTACTATGCTATATCTGGAAGACTTCCAGAAACTGTAAAAATTGCATCTGTTGAAGTAAATTTGAGTGAATTTTTATACTATGAATCTATAGCAATTTTAAATATTGAAAATGATTATAAATTCGCTATAAAAAGAATTGACTCTATTGATGAAGCTTCACTTATTGATGCTAGATTACTTAACAATAAATTATATAAAATCCGTTATTTAGATTCTGCAAAAGAAATTTCTAATTATATATTAGAAAATCATTGTGGAGCGGAAAATATAATTACAAGTATTGGTGAAATTCCAAATACTCAATTAATTGAAGCATTTGCAGGAATATTAGACTATTATAGTAAAAATAATTACTTACCTGAATTTGTTACTATGAGTGGTGAAAATCCAGCAAGTCTTCCAAATACTAAAGAAAGTTCCAATTCATTAGATGATGCTCCTAAAGAGGATATTCAAATATCTGCTTGTAATGTTAAAATGCAATCAGGTGAGAATAAATACTTTGAAGTTAAATTAAATGATGGATATGGAAATCCATTAAAGAATGAAAAAATAAGTTTAGCTCTTAAAAGATTTAAATTAGAATATGATCTTCAAAAACGGGACTGGGCTTATAAATATGCAAATACTACTGAATTCACTGTTAAAACCAATAAAAATGGAATTGGTTTATTAAAACTTAATTTAAAAACAGGTTACTATAAGGTAAATGCATCATTCAATAAGGATGGAATTTTTAAATCATGTTGTAATGATATAAATGTTAATTCATTCAATTCTGAAAACTTTGATGGAGATTCAACTCAAAAAATATTTAGTGTTTAGATAGAAGTTTTAACTTCTATATTTAATCTTTTTTTTACTTATTTTGATTTTTAATAAATTCTTTTTTAAAATTATTTAGTTTGTAATAAAAATAATCAGCTAAATTAAGCTTATTTTAATTTTTTCTAATATTTTTTTCTTATAAGTAATAGATTTTCACTGAAAAAATTATCTCTTTGTAAAAAAAAAATAAGTAAAATGAAAAAAGAATATAATTAATAAAAAATTAATTAATAGAAAATTATAATCTTTTCTCTAAGATGTGTTTAGGATTGACAGTCAATGCTTTGATGGCTTCATCATGAGTTAATCCAGCACCTAATCCAATTCTATAAGCACTATCAAAGTCCCTTAAATCTCCAGGAGCATGTGTATCAGTATCGATTACTAGATTATTTCCTACTTCACGTGCTATTTGAGCTACATGACCATTACCTAAACAATGTCCTGCTCTACAACTAATCTCTAAGGCAACATCATTTTTAAGCGCAATTTCAGCATCTTCTTTTGTAATCAATCCAGGATGACCTAAAATATCAACATCTTTACAACTTACAGCTTCATGATTGGTTGATTCAATTACAGGTTCTGATATGGTCTCACCATGTACAACAACAATTTTAGCACCAAGTTCACGTGCTCGTCTAGCTAATGGTTTAATGCTTGATGAAGGAACATGTGTTATCTCAGCACCTAATATTACCTGTATGTCCCACTTATCGTTTAAATCATCAATTGCTCCTTGTAATTCATTAATGTATTCTATATTTGAATAGTCAACATGGTCTGTTATTGCAATTGCTTCATGATTTAGAACAGAGGCTCTTCGAGTAAGTTCGGAAGGTAATAATTCACCATCTGAAAATAAACTGTGCATATGTAAATCGATTCTTCTATAATCCATAATAACCCTCTTAAAAGTGTTTGTAAAAATTAATATTATTTATTTTAGTAATATGCGAATATTTCACTTAAAATATATATTATAATTTTAATTTAATTTATATAAAAAATTAATTATTACACTATTTTTTCATCTTTAAAATCTTTAAAGATTTTAATTTTTAAAAATTCTTTAAATTGTATTCTTATCTATTTAATTTTCTTAATTTTTATTTAAATTTATTAGAATTAATAAACATTCTGTAATTATTTATTAATATGGATTATATTAAATATCTTAAATAAAATTGAAATTTCTTTCAAAACAACTTTTCTAAATTTAAAATCTTATATAAAATAGAAAAATTTTATTTTCAAAAGATTTACTTTTGAAAAAGTGGGGGATGAAAAAACATTGATTTTCTATTAATATTACTTATATTTTTATTTATATTCAATTATGAAAATATTCTAAATATTAAACTATTATTTAAGGAATATTTAATTTTACATAAATAAATAATAAAGTAAGTTATGAAGCTGGTGGTGCAATATATTGGAATGAGAATAATAATGGTTTAATTGAAAATTCCACATTTATTGGTAATAATGTTGATACGGGTGGTGCTAGTGCAATAGGTTGGGCTGGATCCAATGGTACAATAAACAATTGTAATTTTATTGGGAACACTGCGACTGAAAACGGTGGTGCAATTTATATATATCTTGGAGAAGGAAATAAGGTTAGTAATTCAAGATTTGAGGATAATTCCAATAGAAATAAAAGTGGAACAGTATATGTTATTAATACTACAGGTATTTTCACAAACTGTTTATTCAACAATAACAAGGCAGTTGATTATGGGGTAGTATATATTGTGAATGGTAATAGTAGTTTTACAAACTGTTTATTCAACAGTAATACTGGAGAATCTGGTGGAGCAGTCCACATTGAGGGTGGTAATAGTAGTTTTGAAAACTGCTCATTTACAAGTAATAATGTAATGAAAGGTGGAGTTGTTGAAGTTAGTGGTAGTATTGGTAGTTTTATAAATTGTTCATTCACAGCTAACAATGCAAACGATGGTGGAGCAGTTTTAATTAAAAATGGTAATTATAGTTTCGATAAATGTTTATTTATCTATAATAATGGATCATTAAGTGGAGGTTCTATTTTCATATATAATTTTGTTTTACCAGCTACTCTAAATGTTACTAATTCTCAATTTAAGGATAACTTTGCTAATATTGTTTATATTAATGACACTGACAATATTTACATTGATAATGCTACTAGAGATTTAAGTGACTCTGATTTGTTATGTAAATTTACTCAAGTTAGTATCATACTAAATAACTACACTTATGGGTCTAATGGTACAATTGTAGGTAATGTTACTTGTATGGATGAGACTTTAGTTTCTGGTCTTGTTTATGTGGTAATTGCTAATAAAACATATACTGGAATTATTACTGAGGGTAAAGGTATTATTGTACTTACAGGTCTTGATGCAGGAAATTATACATTTAGTATTATTTATAATGGTACTGAGGAATTGGCTAAAGCTAGTTCATCTTCAATTAAACTTACTGTTTATAAACAATCTATAAAAATCAATCCGCCTAAAATTAATATTATTAAAAATTATGGTGGTACTTATACTGCAACTATTAATACTAAATGTGCTGGTTTAGCACTTTCACTTTATTTAAGTAATAAAAAAATTGGATCTGCAACTACTAGTGCTTCAGGTAAAGCTAAAATAACTATTAAACCATCCATGATTAAAAATATTAAAACTGGAACTCATAAAGTAGTTGTTAAGTTTGCAGGTGATAAAAACCATAATAGTGCTCAGGTAACTGGTAAAATAACTTTAAATAAAGAAAAAACAAAATTACTTAATGTTAAATCTGTTAAGAAATATTATAGAAGTACTGCTAGGTCTATGCAGTTAACTGCTACTTTAAAAAATAGTAAATATAAGTTTATTAAAAATCAGTGGGTTTACTTTAAGGTTAATAAGAAAATTTATAAAGTGAAAACCAACTCTAAAGGTGTAGCTAAGCTTACTTTTAATATTGATCAAATTAAAGCTTGTAAGATTAATAAAAAAGGTACTTATAAGTTTACAGTAACATATAAAACTACTGATAATTATAAACCGGCTACTAAAAATGGAAAATTAAAAGTTTTAAAATAAATAGGAGATTAATCATTTTTTCCTATTTTTTCTTTTTTTTTAACTCTTTTTTGAAAAATTTAATTAATCTATTTCTAAAAATATTCTAATTGTGTATTCTAAAAATCACTCATATTTTTGAAAGATTTTAATAGAAACCATTAATTATTTTTATATTCTTTAAATAATAATTATATTATATAAGTTGATATTAAGTTTAAATTAAAGTGATATTAATGATTTCAATATTTGTACCTTCACATATTACTGGCTTCTTTTCCATTTACCAAAAAAACAATAAATTATTAAAAGGTTCTCTTGGATGCGGAGTATTACTTGATAAAGGTGTTAAAACCACAATATCTCAAGTTGATGATGAGGGAATTCATATCCAAATCAATGGGAAAGTAGATAAATACAATGAAACTATTAGTAAAAAAACTTTAGAAATTATAAATAAAAACTACTCTATTTCCAAATATCTTGCAAAAAATAATTTTAAAGGACTTCTAATAAATCATGAAATTGAAGTGTCGATAGGTTGTGGATTTGGAACAAGTGGATCATCTTGTTTAGGTATTGCTATTGGGCTTAAAGAAATATTGAACCTTCCAATTGACTATACTCGTGCAGGACAATTTGCCCATTTAAGTGAAGTCAGTCTAAATTGTGGACTTGGTGATGTTATTGCTCAAATGTCAAAGGGAATTGTACTTAGAATTAAACCAGGAGCCCCTGGAATTGGTGAAGTAAAATCATTTAAATCAGATTATTATATAATATCAAAAGCATTAGGTCAAATCAGCACTTCTTCTATAATCACAGATTCTGAGTTTGTTGAAAAAATTACAGATGTTGGTATTGATACTCAAAAGCAATTTGTTGAAAATCCTACTAGTGAAAACTTTATTAAATCTTCCTATGAATTTTCTAAAAATAGTGGACTTTTAAATAGCGAAATTCAAGATATGATTAGTGAACTAAATGAATTTTGTATAGGTTCATCTATGGCCATGATAGGAAATACTGTATTTGGATTATGTGAAGATATAAGTACAGTAAGTAAAGATTATATGATAAGTAAAATTAACAATCAGGGAATAAATATTAGTAAAGACATTTAAGTGATTTGATGATTAAGCTTAATTATAATATGAAATTGTATCGGGAAAGTTTAAAGAATATGATTAAGCCTACAGATACCTTTATTGAATTAGGTTGTCATATTGGAAAAAGCAGTAAAATAATTGCAGATTTATTAACTGAAGGTTCTCTTATAGCAATAGATAATTCTCCTGAAGCTGTAGAAAAGATGGAGAAGTTAAAAGTGGAATATTCTAATATTAAATTTATTTCTGGTGATGTAAGAAGTCACAATATTATTGAAGAAGTTTATAAGTGCACAAACAGCTGTGACTTTTTATCAGTTGATTTAGGTGGGGGATATCACCCTGATACGGTTTTTAAAGTTTATTATATATGGTCATCTACATTCAAACCACGTGATACTATAATAAGAAACAAGGGATTAATTGATTTTGTTAACACTTCAAAACTAGAAGAAGAATTCATATCTGAAAACGGGTATTTGGACAGTTATGGTGATGAAGGCATACCCCCACAAATAAAAGAGTTTGCTTTGTGGACTGATTCCCTTAAATAGAAAATTTTCATTTAAAATCTTTTAATTCATTATTTATAAAAATAGTCAATTTAAACATTGGGATTTGTAAACAAAATTTTTTTTTAAATAATAATTATTGTAAAAAAAAAAAATAAATTCAATTAATTAAATAATTTAAAATATTTCAATAAATTAAATCATTAAATCTCTAATTTAATTAATTAACTCATTAATTTCATTTTTTAAATCATTAAATTATTAATTTCAATTATTTAAATAATTTAAATAATTTCATTTAATTAAATCATTAATTTCAATAAATTAACGTTAAATAAAAAAAATATGAAATATTAAAATTCATATTTTTCTTCTATTTCAATCATATTTCTAAATTCACATGTTGCTTCTTCAAGATGGAATACTCCCATTTTCCATCCTGACTTTTCATATAATTCTTTTATCTCGGGCATGATTTCAAATACTTTATCGATTAATGCAGGATTATCATCAAAGACTACTTTTCCATAATATCTGATAAATCTTGGCATAACAGTTGCTGAAACTTCAACATAGGGATTTTGTTTCATTTGTTTATATACTTCTTTAAAGGTACCTACTCCAAAGTATATTTTATCGTCTACAAGCATATGAAATCCTAATGGTCTGTTTTTTGGTTTGTTTTCTTCTGTAACTGTTGCAAGATAAAACACTTCTGCATCAGTTAGAAAATCATCTACTTTTTTTATATTAGACATTTTATCACCTAAAATTATAATATAAGTCTTTTAAATAAATTATATTATATTATCTTTTATATATTTAAATATTTATTTTGCATTTAGATATAATTTTCAAAAATAATGTAGAAATAATATCTAAAACAAAAGTTCTAAAGAACTATTATATTATAAGCAAATATTCAATTTTTAAAAATTGAAAATTATATATTTTTTAATTAAAATATTTAAAAATCGAATATTTATTAATAAAAATAAAATATTTTTTTTTAAAAAATGTACATCATAAATTACATAAAGGTTTATTAATATAGTTTAATATAAATATATTTATTATATGGAAATATAAAAATTTCTTATAAAAATCATTTTAATTTATAATCTAATTAATTTAAGGAGAATAAAATCATGGTAGGTAAAAAAATACGTATGGAACGTATTATGAATCGTAAAACTGGGAAAATGGTTATTGCACCTATGGATCATGGTGTATCTAGTGGTCCTGTTAACGGAATAGTTGATATGGATAAAACAATTGAACTTATTTCCAAAGGAGGAGCTAATTCAGTTCTCATGCACAAAGGTATTGTGGAAAGAGGTCACAGAGGATATGGTAATGATATTGGTCTTATTATTCATATTTCTGCAAGTACTTCCCTTTCACAAGATCCAAATAATAAAGTACTTGTAACTTCAGTTGAAAGAGCTATTCAGCTTGGTGCTGATGCTGTGTCTATACATGTAAATGTTGGTAGTGAAACTGAACCATTTATGTTAGAGGCATTAGGTGAAGTAGCCGAAACATGTAGTATGTGGGGTATGCCACTTCTTGCAATGATGTACCCACGTGGACCAAAAATTACAAATGAACATGATGTTGAACTTGTTAAACATGCAGCTCGTGTAGGTGCAGAGTTAGGCGCAGACATTGTTAAAACAAATTATACTGGTGATCCAGCTAGTTTTGAAGAAGTTGTAGAAGGAGCAGTAGTTCCAGTTATTATTGCAGGAGGTCCTAGTGTAGATTCTAACCGTGACTTACTCCAAATGACTAAGGATTCTGTTGATGTAGGTGGATCTGGAGTTGCATTTGGACGTAATTTTTTCCAAGCTGAAAACCCTGAAAAAATAACAAAAGCTGTCTCTGAAATTGTACACAATAAAATGGATGTAGATGATGCTTTAAAAATAATTGAAAAATAATTATTTAAAATTAATATATCTATTACCTATCTGTATTTATTCATTAATGAATAGTTTAAAATATGCTTTTAAAAATTTTTACTCATAATTATTCTTATAGGAGAATTTAAATGGAAAAATTTGCTTGGATTTTAAACCCATTAAGTAATTGGGACGATACAAAAGAAATGATTACAACCTCACTTGAATCAGGTATTGACAATATTGTATGTTTTTCATCTGAAAATAATGAGAATATTAGAAAACTTGGAAATATGAAAATTATTTCAGCTAGTGAAGATAGTGATGTATATCTTATTGGAATATCCTCTGAAGGTGATGGAACATTAGAATTGGATGATGATTTGAATAATTCTAAAGATTTAGCTGATGCTAAAAAGGCTAAAAATAGTGGAAAATCAGTATGTGCATATATTGAAATTACTGATAAAAACCATGAACAATTAGCAGTTAAACTTGGAGATTATTGTGATTATTTGATTCTTGTAGGTAAAGATTGGACTGTTATTCCTCTTGAAAATATTATTGCTGATTTGCAAACTAAAGATGTTAAACTTATAGCTGCAGTTGATTCTGTTGATGAAGCACAGGTTGCAATTGAAACATTGGAAGTAGGTACTGATGGAGTAATCTTTGAACCACAGGAGTTTAATCAAATTAAAGATATTGCTAAACTTATAGATGAAGTCTCCAGTGAAACCTACGCCCTTTATGATGCAACCATAACTAATGTTAAGGCCCTTTCCTCTGGTGATAGGGTATGTATTGATACTACTACAATGATGCATCCTGGTGAAGGAATGTTGATTGGATCATATTCAAAAGCTATGGTTCTTATTCATTCAGAAAGTTTAGAAAGTGAATATGTTGCTTCCCGTCCTTTTAGAGTAAATGCAGGTCCTGTTCAAGCATATGTTATGGTGCCTGGTGGTAAAACCCGTTACTTGTCTGAACTTGAAGCAGGAGATGAAGTATTGATTGTCAATACTAAAGGCGAGACCAAAAAATCAATTGTTGGAAGAAGTAAAATTGAAAAAAGGCCACTTCTTTTAATTGAAGCAGAATACAATGATGTTAAAATTAAAACATTGGTTCAAAATGCTGAAACTATTCGTCTCGTCGATGCAAATGGTGAACCTGTTTCTGTATCTGTGTTGAAACCAGGTGATAAAATAAAGATTTTCATAGATGAGAAGGCTCGCCACTTTGGTATGAGTATTGATGAAAATATTATTGAAAAATAGATTTTTTTATTATTCTGAATATAATTTTCATTATATTCTCTACTCTTTTTTTGCTTTTTGAGGGCGTAACACGATTATATTTGGTCAAAAATCATTATAGTTTTGTATAAAAATATATTTAAAAATTAAAAAATATTTAATATTAACAGATATAATGAAATTGTTTAATTAGATTTTTCTAAAACCTATTCATGTCCCATCTTCAAATTTAAGCACTTTCAAAAACTTAAGTGATTTTAATTTTTACAATTTAAACATAACAAAAATTTTCTTTCAATTTATTATTTATTTTTAATTTAAAAAGGATAAATTAATATATTAACTGAAACTTATATATTATTTGTGTAATATAAAAATAAAAGCTCTATGTTTATGTTTGAACTTATAAACCTTAATTTTTCTAAGATAAAAAAAATCGAAATAAAATTTATCACACAAGTTTTTGAAAGTGTCTAAATTTAGTTATACCTAACATTTATATATTATGAATTACAACGTAAATAATGAAGTTTAGGTTAACCTAAAATTTAAAATTTAGGTATACCTAAATTCTTTTAAGACTTTTTTAATCTATTTATAGCTTTCACTAAATTTTTCACTTAAAAATATGAACAAAATTTAATTAAATATGAAAAAAGGCATTAATTTATTATTGTTTTTTAATTTTTAATTTAATTTAGGTATAATATAAATAGATTTTAATGATTAATATTCGAATATTTAATGATTGAAATAAATGGGTGAGATTTAAATGATTAAAACATTAGATCAATTAGAACATGGTGAAAAAGGAAAATTCATTGCATATGAAGTTAGTAGTGATCAAGAAATTGAATTAAAGAGACATTTAATGGGGATGGGTTTTGTAAGAGGTTCTATAATTGAACTTGCAAAAGTAGCTCCATTAGGAGATCCTCATGAATATAAAGTTAAAGGATACAGTGTTTGTTTAAGAAAAAATGAAGCCAAAAACATCAAAGTTGATGTTGAAAATTGATTTAATATCATTTATATTTTTTAATTTATTCTATTCATTTTTCTTTTTTAAAAAATATATAGTATCAAATTAATTTCATAGAAATTAATTGTGTTTTATTAGAAATGGAGATTGTTTAATGGAGAATATAAAAATTGGACTTGCAGGAAATCCAAATGTGGGTAAAACTACATTGTTTAATAATTTAACTGGACTTCATCAACATGTTGGTAATTGGTCAGGTAAAACTGTAGAGCAGGCAATAGGTCATTTTGAAGAGGATGGTAAAAGATTTGATGTTATTGATTTACCTGGTAATTATGCATTAAGTGCTCATTCTATTGAAGAAATCGTTTCAAGAGATTTTATTGTAGATGAGAATTCTGATGCTATTGTTAATGTTGTTGATGCAAATAACTTAGAACGTAATTTATATTTAACTGTACAAATGATGGAGTTAAATGCCAATCTAGGTCTAGTTTTAAATATGAATAGAATGGCTCGTAAAAATGGCATTACTATAGACCGAGACAAGTTAGAAGAATTACTCGGAATTCCAGTAGTTGAAGTTGAAGCGAATACTGATATAGGCCATGATGATTTAATTCAAATGATTACTAATTTGAAAAATAATCCTGTTAATAGTAAAGACAATTTGGTTTATGGTAATGAATTAAAACAACATCTTGGTGAATTAGAAGATGTAATTTCTAAAGACCAATCTTTACTTGATGTGTCTTCATACTGGACAGCAATTAAGCTACTTGAAGATGATGAAATTATTATGGATAAAGCACAGGAGTCATTTAATTCTAATGAGATATTTTTAGAAGTTAGAAAAGTTAAAGATCATCTAAAAGATATTTATGGTGTAAGCGCTGAAGAAGTTATAGCAAATGCACGTTATGCTTTTATTGATGGTTTAATTCAAGAAGCAGTCCAATTACCCAAGGAAACTAAAAAAACTTTAACTGATAAAATTGATAATATTGTAATTAACAGAATTTTAGGTCTTCCGATTTTTTTTGTTATAATGTGGCTTATTTTTCAGCTTACTGTAACTGTTGCAGGTCCTTTACAGGACTTAATTTCTTATGGATTTGATATGTTAGGTGTGATTATACTTAATTTATTGGGAGAAAATATGTTGTCTTCTTTCATTGTTAAAGGTATCATTGGTGGAGTAGGTGGAGTAATTGTATTTATACCTCAAATCATCCTCTTGTTCTTTTTCTTAAGTTTTCTGGAAGATTGTGGTTACCTTGCAAGAGCTGCATTTGTTATGGACAGAGTCATGCATAAGATTTTAGGTCTTCATGGTAAGGCATTTATTCCAATGATCCTTGGTTTTGGTTGTGGAGTGCCTGGAGTAATGGCAACTCGTACAATGGAAAATGAAAAAGATAGATTACTTGCAATTACACTCATTCCATTTATGTCATGTAGTTCAAGAGAACCAATATATTTAATGTTTGCAGGATTATTCTTTGCAGAATCTCAACA
>NZ_CAJOKH010000036.1 GCF_905235195.1 uncultured Methanobrevibacter sp.
ATATTTTATGAAAATTTTTCGCAAAAAGCAAAAAATCAAAAATTTTAACCTAAAAAATCACAAAAACAAAATTACCAACTAACAAATTGACAAATACATTTTTCAATAAATTTTTAATTTTTTTATAAAATATTTTAAACAAAGTTTTATATATGATAAATATAAAAGATTAAAATAACCTTTTAGGGCGGGTTTTATTTTATTAAAACTTTTATTTCAAAATACTTTTAAAAATAAATGGACTGAGTCCATATCAGCTGGATTGTAGATTGGAAAATTAAAATAACTCTTTATCTTGTTTAATAGAGTGTTCTATGTTTATTTGACAATTATAGAATATAGTACTTTGTTTTATGTATTTTATAAAATCTAATCTTAGTGAGAAAATTTTTTCTAAATTAGATTTATTTATTTTCATTCAATCTTAGAGAAAACTAGTTTTTTAGCTGATATTAAAATTTAACTTATTAGATAGCAGTATCTAATTTTTACAATATTTAAAAAATAATTCATAATCCTATTCGATTTATATTTTTATTAAATATTACAATTATATAATTAAGGGATTTAAAAAAATTAATGAGGAGATATAATGGCAAAAGCTAGACGTAGAGTACGTGATACTTGGAGAGAAAAATCTTGGTATACTATTAAAACCCCGGTCGAATTTGGGGAAAAAGAAATTGGTTCAACCCCAGCAAGAGATCCGGAATTTTTACCTGGAAGAACTGTCGATGTTACTATGAGGGAATTAACTGGTGATTTTTCCAAACAATATATTAAATTACATTTTGAAATTGATAATGTTGCAGGTACTGTAGCAAATACTAAATTTACTGGACATAAAATCACTACTGACCGTATTAGAAGTATGATTAGAAGAGGAACCAGTAGAATTGATGCTCCTGTTATTGTAACTACTAAAGATGATCGTGAAATTAAAGTTCATGTTTTAGCTGTAACTAGTAGAAGAGCTAAATCTTCCCAACAAAAATTCATGAGGGAAACTATTGAAAATTTAGTTGCAGAATCAGCAAGTGAAAAATCATTTAAAGAATTTATTGATGTTTTAACTAGTGGTAAATTAGCTTCTGAAATTTATCATAATGCTAAAAAAATATACCCTCTTAACAGAGTAGAAATTATTAAAAGTAAAGTTTTTAACTAAGTTTAAAACTTTTCTTAAACTTCTTTTTTTTTATTTTAGACTACTATTTCCCTTATACTATTTTTTTTTAAAAATTAGATTTTTTATTATCTTAGATAATTATAATATTTTTTTATTAATAAAACAAAATATTTATTATTTAATAATTAAATAAGATTATATATAATACTTTTATTAATAAAACAAAATCTTTTTTATTTAATAATTAAATAAGATTTTAATAATATTTTTATTAATTATTTTTGAGTGATTTTATGCAAGATATGGTATGGGTAAATTGGGTTGCTGTGATTCTTTTATTTATTATGGGGGCTTTTATTTATAAAAGAAAGGCTTTGGACTTTTTTGGATCACTTGTAATGATTATTATGGGTATAGTCATCCTACTTTCAGCAGGTATTCGATGGTTAGCAATTATTGTTCTGTTTTTAATAATGGGGCTAATTGCTACATACTACTCAAAAGATTATAAAAAACGTCTTGGAGAATTTGAAGGTAGAAGAACTGCTAAAAATGTTATTTCCAATGGTGTTGTAGCTTTTATTATGGCTGCATTTGGAGGTTACTATCTTCCATTTGTTGGAGGTTTTATTGGTGCTATTGCAACTGCAACATCTGATACATTAGGAAGTGAATTAGGTATTTTATCTAATCCTCGTTTAATAACTACCTTTAAAAAAGTTCCTGCGGGAACAAATGGGGCAATATCTATTAGAGGAACTTCTGCAGGTATAGTTGGTTCTGCAATTATTGGTTTAGCTTCTTATTTCCTTGGACTCTTACCAAATCCATTAATGGCACTTAAAATCAGTGTTATTTCAGGTACTTTTGGTTGTTTTATGGATAGTATTCTTGGAGCTTTACTTGAAAATAGAAATATTATAAATAATGAACATGTAAATCTTCTTGCAACTATTACTGGTGCTATAGTAGGTATATTATGCACATTTTAATTTATTCATATATTTAATTAGTTAATTAGTTAATAGGTAATTAGTTAATTAGTTAATAGGTAATTAGTTAATTAGTTAATAGGTAATTAGTTAATATGTAGTAGATTATTAGTTAATTAATTATTTAATTATTTTAATTTAATTATTTCTTTTTTTTTTAAAAGTAGGATTATTATTTTAATTAATTATTTCTTTTTTTTTTAAAAAAGTAGGATTATTAAAATTTTAAAAAAATTTAAAAACTTTAAAAAACCTTTAATAAACTTTAAAAAGTTTTTAATAAAATTAGAAAATTTATTTGAATCTTATTTAAAAATAAAAAAAGAAGGTTATTAAATTTTAAATCAAATTAAAATTTAAGCTTCTTCTTCAGGAACGAATGCATCTTTTCCTTGGTGACATTCAGGACAATCCCAATTATCAGGCATATCTGCTAATTTGGTTCCTGGTGCAATATTATGTGCTTCATCACCAGCTTCTTCGTCAAAGACATATCCGCAGTACATACATACATATCTTGCCATTTTTTACCACTTCGCTTTTTGTTAATTTAATTCCTATATATTAGAATTAATTAAATTTAATTTCTTATTTATACTATTAATAATTATTGTTTTTATTTCAAATTAAATTATAAATAAATTATATATGTTTTTAAAATAATAATTATATTTGCATAAATATTTACTTAAAATCTTAAATGATATTTTTATTAAGATTTTTAAAATTTTGATTAAATTTTCTTATTATCTAATATTTTCGGATTATTTGATTTTAAATTTAATATAAATCTTTAAATTTTCTAGGTGATTAAATGAAAGGAATGATATTGGTAATGGATGGTATGGGTGATCGTCCAATTAAAGAGCTTAACAATCAAACTCCTCTTCAAGCAGCTAATACTCCAAATATGGATAGAATGGCTAAAGAGGGTATTACTGGAATTATGGATTCAATTGCTCCAGGTATTAGGCCTGGAAGCGATACTGCACACTTATCTATTTTGGGTTATGATCCTTATGTTGTATATACTGGAAGAGGTCCTTTTGAAGCTTCAGGTGTAGGATTAAATGTTATTCCAGGAGATATAGCATTTAGATGTAATTTTTCAACTATGGATGAAAATTATATAGTAACTGATAGACGTGCTGGGAGAGTAAGAGAAGGTACTAAAGACCTTGTAGATGTTTTAAATACTATGGTTATTGAAGGTTATGAAGATATTAAAATAATATTTAAAGAATCTACTGGTCATCGTGCAGTACTTGTACTTAGAGGTGAAGGTTTATCTGGGGAAGTTTCTGATGCAGACCCTAAAGTAGAAGGTAAAAAACCTGCAAAGGTTAAAGCTTTAGATGGAAGTCCTGAAGCAGAAAAAACTGCTGATTTATTAAATAAAATTGTTTATAAAACTTATGAAATGATTAAAGACCATCCTGCAAATCTTGAGAGGATTGAAAATAATTTGCCTCCTGCAAATGTTGTTATTCCTCGTGGTGCAGGAGCAGTTCCTGATGTTGAAGCAATTAACGATAAATATGAAGTTAATTCTGCTTGTATTGCTGAAACTGGTTTAATTATGGGTATTGGACGTTTTGCAGGAATGGATATTATTGAAATGGAAGATGTGACTGGTGGGGTAGATACTAATCTTGATAATATTAGAGATACAATTATTAATCAGGTTAAAAATTCTTCCCATGATTTCTTCTTAATAAATATTGACGGTGCAGATGAGGCAGGTCATGATGGAAATATAAAGGAGAAACTTGAATTTATTGAAAAAGTTGATGAAGTTGTTATGAGTGAACTTTTAAAATTGGATGATGTTTATATTTTCCTTACAGCAGATCATTCTACTCCAATATCGGTTAAAAACCATACAGGCGATCCTGTCCCTGTTTTAATTAGAGGTCCTGAAGTTAGAGTAGATGATGTTTGTGAATATAGTGAAGTTGCTGTTGCAAGAGGCGGCCTTTCAAGAATCAGAGGGGCTGATGTAATGAACATTATGATGGATTATATGAATTATGCACATAAATTTGGTGCATAAATAATTTTTTTGGGGTTAAAATATGGCTAGTGTTGGTAAAAAGCTATTTGGAACTTCTGGAATTAGGGGAGAAATAGGTAGTGAAGTTACTTCTGAACTTGCTTTAAATGTAGGTAAATCTTTAGCTTACTATCTTGGAGGTAATGGAACAGTTGTACTTGGTTATGATACAAGAACCACAAGTAAAATGTTAGAACATGCAATAACAGCAGGACTTGTTGAAAGTGGATTAAATGTTATAAAAATTGGTATGGTTCCAACTCCTCTTGTAGGTTATGCAACAGAAAAATTATCTGCAGATGCGGGGGTAATGATTACAGCATCACATAATCCTTCTAAATATAATGGCATTAAATTATGGAATACTAATGCTATGGCTTATACACCAGAGCAGGAGAAGACTATAGAAGAGATTTACCTTAATAAAAAATATGAAAATGTATCATGGGATAATATAGGTTCTATTGAAGAAGATAATGAGATTCAAGAAACCTATATGGAAGATTTACTTACTATGGTAAATATTAAACCTGGATTTAAAGTTGTAATTGACTGTGCTTCAGGAGCAGGTAGCCAATATTATTTAGACGTGCTGGTTGTGATGTAATCACATTGAATTCACAAGTAGACGGTTTTTTCCCAGGTCGAAATCCAGAACCAAATGATGCAAATTTAGGTTCTCTTAAGAAGGTTGTAAAGGCTACAGGTGCAAATCTTGGAATTGCTCATGATGGTGATGCAGATCGTATGATGGCTGTAGATGAAAATGGTAAGGTAGTAGATTTCGACAAATTACTTGCACTTATGGCTGCTGAATTTGGAGGAACCGTTGTAACTACAGTTGATGCAGGTCTTGTAATGGATGTTGAACTTGAAAAAGTGGGAGGTAAAGTTTTAAGAACTCCTGTTGGGGATGTTGCTGTAGCTGATGCAATAATTAAAAATAATGCAAGCTTTGGTGGAGAACCTTCAGGTACATGGTTATATCCTGATTTCTGTATGTGTCCTGATGGATTATTATCTGGTATTAGACTTGCAAATATAGTTTCTCACAAAGGGCCTCTTTCAAAATTATTATCTAACATGGATGATTATCCAAATATCCGTGAAAAAGTAACTTGTTCTAATGAAGAAAAGGCAATTATAATGGAAAATATGGAAGAAGAGATGAAAAATGCCTTTGATGATATTAAAGAAGTTAATAATATTGACGGTGTTCGTTTAAGTTTAAATGATGGTAGTTGGGTTTTAGTACGTCCATCTGGGACTGAAAATTATATAAGAATTACTTTAGAATCTCCTGATGAAAACAAAGCAAATGAAATGAAGGAAATTTGTGTTGATTTAATCAAATCACATATATCTTAATTTTATTAATTTTTTATTTTTTCAATTATTTTCTATAACTAATTTTTTTATAATAAAATAAATTACTTTAATAATTATTAAGATTAAATAATTATGTAATATACAAATAATATAAATAGTAATATTCATTGATAATTTTTTTAATTTATATTCTTAAACCAAGGAGGAATTAATTTGAAAGCCGTAATTTTAAGTGCAGGTGAAGGAACTAGAATGAGACCCTTAACAATCACTAAGCCAAAAACAATGTTGCCTGTAGCGGGAAAACCAATTATTAGATATAATATAGAAGCATTAAGAGATTGTGGTGTAACAGACATTCTTTTAATTGTAGGATATAAAGAGGAAATGGTTAGAAATTATTTTAAGGATGGAAAAGATTTAGGAGTTAATATTTCTTATATGACACAAAAAGATTTAGAAGGAACCGCAAATGCAATAGGTTATGCTAAAGACTTTATAGAAGATAGTATTATAGTTCTTAATGGAGATATTATCTTAGATGTATCTATTTTATCTGAAATTATTTCAAATTATGAAGAATCTAAACCTGATACATTAATGGTTTTAAAAGAAGTCGAAGATCCAACACGTTTTGGAGTAGTTGAAATTAAAGATGATCATGTTGTAAATATTGTTGAAAAACCAGAAAAAGATAAAGTTCCAAGTAATCTAGCAAATACGGGAATATATATTTTTAATAAGGATATATTTGAAAAAATTGAAAAAACTCCAGAATCTCCTCGTGGAGAATATGAAATTACTGATTCTTTATCAATGCAAATTGAAGATGGTAAATTTGTAAAAGGATATACAACTGAAAAAGAATGGTTGGATATTGGAAAACCATGGGAACTCATTGAAATCAATGAAAAACTTCTTGGTGAAATTAAAACCAATATTAAGGGTAAAATTGAAACAGGTGTAACAATTCATGGAGAACTTGTTTTAGAGGAAGGAAGTATTATTAAATCTGGAGTATATATAGAAGGCTCTGTTTATATTGGTAAAAACTGTGATATTGGACCAAATTCTTATATAAGGGGAAATTCTTATTTTGGTGATAATGTACATGTTGGCTGTAGAGATTAAAAACTCAATTATTATGGAAGATACTAACGTTAGTCACTTAAGTTATGTAGGAGACAGTGTATTAGGTTCTCATTGTAATATTGCAGCAGGAACTAATATTGCAAATTTACGTTTTGATAATAAAACTGTTAAAACAGTTGTTAAAGATAAAAAAATAGATAGTGGTAGGAGAAAATTAGGTGCTATTGTTGGAGATTATACTAAAACAGGTATTAATTCAAGTTTAAGTCCTGGTGTAAAAGTTGGTTCTAATTCTTCAATAGGTTCTAATGTTTTGCTTAATGAGGATATTGGTTCAAATACAAGAGTACTTGAAAAACAAGAACACATTATCCAGCATAAAGGAAACGAATAGGCATTTTTATTTCTTTTTTAATCAATACTTTATTTAATTATTTTTCTTATTTTTTTTACTTTTCTTCTTTTTCTTATTTTTTTAATCTTTCCATTTTCTTATAATTTTACATTTTTTTAGTTTATCTGTTTATTTATATTTTCTTTTTTGAATTTTTCTAATTTTAAACTTTTTAATTTAATTTTTTATTTTTACAATAAATTTTATTTATTAAAAAAATTAAAATATATTTTTGAATTAATTAATTCATGATTATTTTAGTTAATTTAAAACTTTATATAATTTATTGTGAGGTAAAATAATGGAAATTAATAATAATACTGTAATATTTCCGGGTGCTCATGTAATATGTGATGTTGAACTTGAAGAAAATGTATCTATATGGTATGGTGCTGTTGTTCGTGGTGATGTAGCACCAATTAAAATAGGTAAAAATTCTAATGTTCAAGATAATTGTGTACTTCATGCAACAAAAGGTAAACCTTTATCTATTGGGGAAAATGTAACAATAGGTCATGGTGCTGTTGTTCATGGATGTACTCTTGAAGATAATGTGCTTGTTGGTATGAATGCTACAATACTTAATGATGCACATATTGGTAAAAATTCAATTGTTGGTGCTGGAGCAGTAGTAAGTGAAGGAAAAGAATTTCCTGAAGGAAGTTTAATTTTAGGAGTTCCAGCTAAACTTGTAAAAGAATGTAATCAAGAACAAATTGAATCAATTAAAGAAAATGCTAATCATTATGTAAGATTATCAAAAGAATATAATTTTGATGATTAGATTAATTAAATAAATTAATTAAAACCTATTTAACTCAAAAACTTTTTATTTAACTTAATTTATTAAATTTTATTATTATGAAGTGGTTTAATGGATGTAAGAGATGCTGTTAAGAAATTAGATCCTTATGTACCTGGAAGGTCTGAGGATGAGATTGCTAGTGAATTTAATTTAAAAAAAGAGGATATTGTAAAATTAGGTTCTAATGAAAATCCATGGGGGCCATCCCCTAAGGCAGTAGAAGCTATTAGAACTGAAGCATATAATGTAAATCGTTATCCTGAAACAGACTTACATGAATTAAAAGAAGAATTTGCTAAATACACCAATTTGGATGCAGATAATATTATTATATCTGGTGATGGTGCAGATGAAATTATAGATATTTTGGCTAAAACATTTATAAATCCTGGTGATGAATTTATAACTCCTCTTCCAACATATACATACTATGAATTTTTATTTAAACCATATGGGGGAGTACCAGTCTATGCTAAATGGAATCTTCAAGATAATGTTTTAGATTTGGATTCTGTCTTAGATGCAATAAACGATAAAACCAAATTAATTTTTATCTGCTCTCCAAATAATCCAACAGGTACTCTTGTAAGTGAGAAAGATTTAAGAACAATTATAGAAACCGCTCCTAACGCTCTTGTAGTTATTGATGAGGCATACTATGAATATTCTAAGCAAACTCAAGCAAATCTAATCAAGGAATATGATAATGTATTTGTTTTAAGAACAATGTCTAAAGTTATGGGTCTTGCAGGTCAAAGAATAGGTTATGGTTTATCTAATCCTGAAATAATTGAATATATGCATAGAATTAAACCAGTATTTTCTCTTACACGTTCTTCTTATGTTGCTTGTCTTGCAACACTTAAAGATAAAGATTATATTTCTCAATCAATTAAAAAAGGTATAGAATCTAGAGATTATCTTTACAGGGAAGTTTCTAAATTTGAAAATCTTCGAGTACTTGAATCTAAATCAAATTTTATGTTAATTGATGTTCATAATTCAACTTATGATGCAGCAGGATTAACAAGGAAATTAATGGAAAAGGGTATGATTGTAAGGGACTGTACCTCATTTAAGGGAATTGATGAGTATTGGATTAGAATTAGTATTGCAACAATGGAAGATAATAAAAAATTCATTGATGTTTTACATACAATTCTTGATTAATTTTATATTTTTATTTCATTATTTTTTATATTCATTTTTGTTTATATGATGATTTAATACAATTTTTAAATTCTTAATTTTTTATATTTTAATATTTTTTATAATCTTTATTTTTTTTAATAAATTTTTAAATTCTTATTTTCTATTTGGGTAAAGTATATATTAGAATAAAATAAACAATTATAAATATAATGTTTATTTATTATTAAATCCTAATTTTTATCTGGAGTATATTGTGATATTATGTATTTTGGCGGTTCTGTTATTTCAAGTGTTGATTATCATGGACGAATTGCACTGGCTATTTTTTTATCACAATGTCCATTAAGATGTCCATATTGTCAAAATGGCGAGTTACTTGAAGATAAATCTGAAAAGTCATTAGAAGAAGTTTTTAATCTTATTGATGATTCAAATGATTTTATTGATGCTGTTGTAATCTCTGGTGGTGAGCCTTTAGTGCAAGCTAGAGATGTTTTAGAGATTTTCAAATATTCTAAAAAATTAGGTCTTGAGACAAAATTAGATACAAGTGGAGTTTATCCAGAAAAATTAGAACCTTTACTGGACTGGATAGATTATCTTGCACTTGATATTAAGGTTCCTTTTGATAGGTATAAGGATGTTATCGGTGCAGATATAGGTTTGGACGTGAAAAAATCCATGGAAATGGCATATAATAAGGATGATTTAATTTTAGAATGTAGAACTACATATGTTCCAAAATTAATGTCTCTTGTAGATTTGGAAGCTATTTCAAAAATAGTCCAATGTGATATTTTCACTCTCCAACAATTTAGAAATAGAAATGTTCTTGATAAACATTTATATAAAATCGATTCTCCAAATCCCATAGATATGAGAGAATTTGCACAATTTCTTAAAAAATATCACTTAAATAATATTGAAGTTCAGCTTAAAACAGCTGAATTTGGTGATGAGATAATCGAATAATTTAAACTTCTATAAATTCCATTTAATCTGTATTTTAATAAATTTATTATTAATTATACTAAAATATACTAAATATATCTTTTAATTCATTATAAATTCATGACTTATTTTATCTATTAATTAAATAACTTAATTAATATATTATCCAATTTTTTACTATTTTTTTATACTTTATTGGATAATATGAAAATTTAATATATAATATAAAAGATAATATATTATGTTAAATATTTATTTTGAAATTTCTGATATTTTTTTAAAATAATTATATTAATCTATTATACTAGCAATAAATGAATTGAGAGTTTTTCATGCCAATTTTATCCTTCGGAAGTCAGAATATTAATATTATTACTGGAAGTAAACGGATGACTATCCGGAAAATATGGAAACATCCTCTTAAAGTTGGGGACCGTCTCTATTGTTATTGGAATTTAGTATCTAAAGAGAAAACGAAAATCTTTGAAGCTAAGGTTACAGATATAGATTTAATCAATTATGGTGATTTAAAATCAAATGATGAGTTAGCTAGAGAAGAAGGTTACGAGGATGCTAAAGATATGGTTCGGGAATTTAAAAAAATGTATCTTGAACCCTTAAAGGATAGTGATGTTTTTCAGATTATATATTTTGAAAAATTAGATGTTGATGATTGGGAAGGAGAAAAAATTGATGAAAAGGCAATGATAACTCAAAGGGCAGATATTCTATTTGATAGCGGTAAATACGATAAATCAGTTTTATGTTATACTGCAGCATTAAAATTTGATACAGATGATGTTTATCTTTTAAATAAAAAGGGAGATAATCTTTCAAGGCTTGGAAAATTTGAAGAATCCTTAGAATGTTATGATAAAGCATTAGCTATTGAATCAGATAATGAATATATTTGGAACAATAAAGCTATTGCATACTTAAATTCAGGTAATCCGAATCAAGCTTTAAAAGCAAATGATAAAGCAATTAAAATTAATCCAAGAAACACAGTTGTTCTATATTGGAGAGGATTTATTTTAGAAGTTTTAGGTAATCTTGAAGAAGCACTTCAAGTATATAATATTATTTTAAACATTGATGATACTAATCCTGAAGTGTGGAATGCTATTGGAGATATTTTAACTGATCTTGAAAGACCTGAAGATGCACTTTTAGCATATGATAAGGGTTTAGAATTATGTCTTGAAGATTCTCAAATAAGTGCAGTTGCTCAAAACCGTAGGGGTAATGCTCTTTTAGAGCTTGGAAGATTTAATGAAGCTTTAAATTGTTATGATAAGGCCATATCTATTGAAAAAGATAATACTTCCTTTTTACTTAATAAAGGTGTTGTTTTAATGGAACTTGGTGAGTTTCAACAAGCTGAAAACCTTTTTACTAAAGTTTTGGCAATAGATCCAAATAATGAGGATGCTAAAATCCTTAAAATAGAATGTCTTGAAAACTTTTAGGGTTTTTATAATTTTAACTTAATTTATTCTATTAATTTGATTTAGCTATACATATGCATATATGTACATCTATATTCTAGACAATAATTTTCAATATTTTTTTCACACTATTTTAATTATTAATATAATCTTTTATTATTTTATATATTTTCACTTAACTTTTGTTTTATTTTGCCATTATTTTAATTATTTCATACCTTATTTTCACTTCAAATTTTATTCATTTTAAATTATAATATTTAATTTTATTATTTTATACAATTTTTATAAAAAGAGGATTTTTTTATTTAGAGGATTTTTTTTATAGTGATCTTTATGTAAGTAGAATTTGTATATATCAATTTATTTATCAATATTTTTTTTTAAAATAAGGGTTTTAATTTTTATTGAGATATATGCTCCAATAAAACTACTAATTACACCACCAATAAGATATATGAAGAGTTCTAAAAAATTTATCCGATTAAGCATAACAGAACTTCCGGAGGAAAGACTACTTATATCAACGCTTTGATTTACAGTTTCTGTAATTGAACTTGAAATTACACTATTATTAACATAGCTTAAAACTCCACATAAAATTATCACAGTAACTATAATTAATAAAAAACCAAGGATATTGTTTACACCATCAGTAAAATCTCTACATCCATATATGCTAATAACAAAACTAGATAAAAATAATGAAATAATTATTATAAGCCCTAAATATCCAGTATAATCAAGTACTCCTTCGGTGTAAAATCCTTTTATAAGTTCTGAGAATATAAATAAAAAGATTCCAAAAAATATAATACCTATTATAATAGTAAACAAATCGGCATTTTTATCAATATCGATTTTACGTTTGCCATTGTGTTTTGAATTATTATTTATACTTGTTAGGTCGTATTGACAATTACAACAAATATTAGCACTATCTGTATTTTCCATTCCACAATTAGGACATTTCACTTTATCAGCCTGGTATTTAAAAGTGTAATATATTATTAAAAATAAGTTTTAAAATCTTAAATATTAATGATTAATTATTTATGAAGATATTTTGATTTTATTTTTATTTTTAGATTTAGTTTTATTTTAATTTTAAATTTATTGATTTAAATAAATATTTAAAAAAAGAATTAATTTAGAATAAAATATGCAATTTATTCTAAATATTTATTTACAAGAGAAATTCCCCATTCGGTCATTTCTTTTGATTTTTCAATATTATCAGTTTCAGCAAAACATCTGAAAATTGGTTCTGTTCCACTAGGTCTAATAATCACCCAGCCATCATCTTTAAGGATTTTAACACCATCAGTTGTATCAAGTGTATAATCTGTTGTGTTTTTAATCTCTTCAGCTATTTTTGTCATGACATTTTCTTTCTGGTCATCTGGACAATGGGTTTTCATTTTAACTGTATGGTAAACTGGAAGTTCTCCTACAAGTTGGGATAATGGTTTTTTCTCCTTTGCCATAATCTCTAAAATTTTACAAACAGTCATTGCAGCGTCTCTTCCATAAACAAAATCCGGAAAGATTAATCCACCATTTTCTTCTCCACCAAAAAGACCATTGGTTTCTTTAAGTTTTCTTGCAACAAGAAGATCTCCTACTGCAGTTGCAATAACTTCTCCATTATATTCTTCTGCAATATCATAGATTGCAGTTGATGTTGCAACTGTGGTTACAATAGTTCCTCCATTATTTTCTTTAAGCATTGCCTTCTCAACAAGTGTAAATGTTTTATCTCCTAAGACAAAATTCCCTAATTCATCAATACATATTGTTCGGTCCGCATCTCCATCATGTGCAAGTCCAATATCTGCATTTAATTCTTTTACAGTACTTATTAAATCTTGAAGATTTTCTTCAATTGGTTCTGGGTCACGTCCTGGGAAGTGTCCATCAGCTTGACAATTAATAGTTGTAACATCACAGCCAAGTTTTCTAAGTAAATATGGCGCAGTATAGGATCCTGCACCGGAACCTGTATCTACAACTACTTTTAATTTTGCATCTTTAATTGCTTCTATATCTACGCCCTTAATTGCCTCTGTAATATATTCGTTGATAATAGTGTTATTTGTGTAAAATTTACCTATTTCATTCCAACTAGCTCTTTTAGGTTCTCCATCAAAGAATATATCTTCAATTTTTATTTCCATATCATCCCTTGTACCTATTCCATCTTCATCTACAAATTTGAGACCATTATATTCTGGAGGGTTGTGGGATGCAGTTACTATAATTCCACCATCATAATAGTTTCTAACTGCATATTGTATTGCAGGTGTTGGAAGTATTCCTAAATCTACTACGTCACATCCTGAAGATAATAATCCTGCAGCAATTCCATTTTTAAGCATAGGTGTTGTTGTTCTTGTATCTCCACCAATAGCAACAGTTCCTTGTACTAATGTACCATAACTTGCTGCAAGTCTAGATGCAAATTCAGGAGTCATTTCTTCATTTGCTATTCTACGAATACCGAAAGTTCCAAATAATCTTTTTTTAGACATGTTATCTCCTTTATTATATTGTATAATTAAATTCTAATCAATTAATATTATTTTCATTTGTTTGTTTAAATTGTTTATTAATTTTTTACTTTTTAGGTAAACTATTATTATTATATTATTATTATTTTATTTTAATTATTAATATTTTTTAGTTATTCACTTAATTTTAAAAATTTATAGATAAGTTATAAATAATATTTGGCTTTGTAGAAATCCTCCTATTTATTATATTTTAGTTAAACAATAAAAAATAAAATTAATTAAAATTAAGATCCATTTCAAACATTAAGGTCATAAAAAAAATTGATTTTTATAAAAATTTTTGCAAAAATCAATATGATTTCTACAAAGTCTAATATTTTAAAAAATGAAGATTTAACCTTTTAATTTTCTTTTAGAAAATAGGACTATTATTAATTTTTATTTATATTTAAAATTTAAAACTTCATTAAGAAATTAGGATAATTCATAGAATTATAATTTTTATTTTATAAAATTTATTCATCCTATAATTTTATATTTCTAGTTAATTTATTAGTTTTATATTCTTAATAATGCAGAATTTTTTTAAAAAAAGAGTTTTGTCAGTTAAATTCTGCACGTATTAAGAAATTTAAAGTAGAGAATGTCTTTAATAAAGGTTTAAAATTTAAAGACATGTTTCAAAATTTTTTTGTAGGTGAGGGGTTGAGTTAAGGGAAATTTTGAACCTCTACTTTTTTTATAAATCAAACTATGTTTAATTTATAATCGTAATTTAGTTAAATAATTTCTAATCCATTTATATCATCAATGGTTAGTTCTAATTCATTATTATATTGAGTTACAGTTCCTGTAACCTTTACTTTTCTATTTTTAAATTGATTAATGTTAATATTATGATCTTCAAAATCTTTAAGGCCAGACTCAAATACTATTATATTTATTTTTCCACTTCCATCATATAGTGTTAAAAAACATGTATCAGTATTTTTTGAAAATTTAATTTCACTTATTACTCCATTTACAGAAATTTTTTCATTAATATTATTGCTAGTAATTTCTCCAATTTCTAGTTCTTTAGTTTCTATATAACTAGAGCTTATTATCAGTCCAATAACTCCAATAATTGTTGTAATAAGTGCAATTTTATATATTTCCTTATCACCTAGTATCATAATCATACCTTATGATTTTGAATTCTATTTAATACTTGTAGGTGAGTGTATATAAACCTTTTTTAATTTAAACTAAATTAAGCATTTATTTTAAAAAATAAGATTGTATTTTAAATAATTTTTATTTTTAAAATAATTCTAAATTCTAAAATATTTTTTAATTTTATTTTGCATCGAAGAAAAAATAGTTGATGAGATTTATTTGATTTTGAAAAATAAAAAAATCAATATATATTTGAAAATTAATAAAAAAAAGATTAATATAATAATCTTTTATATAAAATCTAGAAAAATATTATAAAAAAATTATTAAGCTTTATACATTAATTCAAGTCTTTCAATTGTATCAATGTCTTTAAGGCCTTTATCTTCTCTTATTCTTTTTACTACGGGAAATCTCAACGAATAACCCGCTTCATATTCTGGAGATTTTACGATTTCACTATAAGCTATTTCAAAAATAATTTTTGGTTCTACTGTAATTTTAGTACCTTTTTGAGAAATTTTATATTCTTCCATTTTTTGTGTTAGCTCTTCTAATTGTTCATCACTAAGGCCAGTACCTACTTGAGCTATTGGTTTAAGATTTTCATCTTCATCTTGTAGTGCAATAAGGTAAGATCCGATAAATTCTCCTCTTTTTCCAATACCTTTTGTTCCTCCAATAACTACAACATCTAAGTTTTCAGGTTCTGCTTTGTATTTAAGCATTTTCTTTCCACGAATACCTGGAATATATGGTTCATAAGCATTTTTTATCATAATTCCTTCATGGCCTCCACTAATTGACTCTTCAAATAATTGTTTTGCATCATCAATATTTCCAGGACTACACAATACAAGTTTGCTTAAATGAACCATATCTGTTGTAGTTACAATACTTTCTAAAATTTCCCGTCTTGTTTTAATTGGATTATCGATTAAAGGCTCTTTATAATATAATAAATCATATAAGTATAATTCTACAGGTATGTTTTCCATAGTCTCTTCAATATTATATTTACGTCTTACACGATGTAGAATATGTTGGAAAGATAAAGGCTTTCCATTACGGGTAGCTATTATTTCTCCTTCTGCTATAAAATCATTATCTGGAAAAGCAATCTTTATTTCTTCGACAATTTCAGGAATTGCTTTTGTAATATTTTCAAGTCTACGTGTAAAGAGAGTAACCTCTCCATTATGTTTGTGGATTTGACATCTAATACCATCATATTTAGTCTCACATAATGCAAGACCCATTTCATTAATACTAATATCAATTCCTTCAGATAATTGTGCAAGCATTAATTTAACAGGCTTTCCTGGTGTAAGATTTAGTTTTTGTAGGCCTTCTCCACCTTCTTCTTTTGCTACCTTTGCAACGAGACCTAAATCATTTGTAAGCATAGATGCTCTATCTACAATTTCCTTATCAATGGAAAATGCTCCTGCTATTCCGTCTCTAATAATTCCTTCACCGACACCAATACGTAACTGTTCAACAATGGTTCTACAAATGTATTTAGATTCAACAGCACTTGCAGAAGATAATAATTCAAGAATAATAGAAATTTTTCGTGATGTTGATCTATTACCTGAGATTTCAGTTAATTTTCTAAGATTATTAAAGACAAATTCAATTGTAAGTGGTTGTGAGAAGAAAGTCATCTGTTTTTTATTTTTAACAAGTACTTCACTAGCAGCACCAATATCTCCTTTGTCTCTAACTTTATCCTCCACCTCCAGAACACTTACACCAGCTACATCTGCAACTGCTTTCATTATAAGTTTGTCTCCAATTCCTTGTTCCTCTTCACTCCATGAAGGGAAAACTTTTCCAAGGCACATAAGTGTTACTTGTGGTAGAAGCTCACTATCTACAGTTTTAAGAAAATTAGATAATATTTCAGTTTTCTCTAATCTTTTTGTAGTAGCATTTAATGCTTCATAAATATTAACTAATTCTTCATATTTCATTTTATCTTCCTAAATATTCTATTATTCGGTTCATTTATTATTCTAAATTTAAAAATCATCTTTAGCTATTTTGACAGCACAATATTCTCCACACATTGCACACATTTCATTATCATCTATTTTACATTTATCTTTATAAACTCTTGGTTTAGATGAATCAAGTGCAATTTCGAATTGTTTATCCCAATCAAAATCCCGTCTAGCTTGTGACATTTCATTTTCTTTCTCCCAAGCTTTTTCAAGACCAAGAGATACATCTGCAACTTCAGCAGCTATTTTAGTTGCAATAACACCTTCTTTAACATCTTCAAGTGAAGGTAAAGATAAATGTTCTGCAGGGGTCACATAGCATAGGAAATCTGCTCCATTTGATGCAGCTATTGCTCCACCAATTGCTGAGGTTATATGGTCATAACCTGGTGCAATATCTGTTGGAATTGGTCCAAGTACATAGAATGGTGCACCATGACATAATGTTTTTTGAACTTCCATATTTGCTTTTATTTGGTTTAGTGGAATATGTCCTGGTCCTTCAACCATTACCTGGACTTTTTCTTCTTGTGCTCTTTTTACAAGTCCTCCAAGAGTTATGAGTTCTTGAATTTGCGGAATATCACTTGCATCATGTAAACATCCAGGACGTAGTCCATCTCCTAAACTTAAGGTTATATCATACTCATATGCTATTTCAAGTAAATAATCGTAATTTTCATATAATGGATTTTCACATTCATTGTGTAATATCCATGATGCTAAAAAGGTTCCTCCACGTGATACAACTCCCATTTTTCTTTTTTGATTTTGGATTTTAGGAATAATTTCTTTAGTTATGCCACAGTGAAGGGTCATATAATCAACACCTTCTTTTGCTTGAGATTCAATAACTTTAAAGAATAGATCTTTATCCATATCAATAATTTCTTTATTGTTATTTAATGTATGAACTCCAGCTTCATAAATCGGTACAGTTCCTAGTGGAACATCTATTTCATTAAGTATTGATTTTCTAAATTCATTAAGTTTAGGCCCTGTACTTAAATCCATAACTGTATCTGCACCATATTCTACTGCAAGCTTTGCCTTTTTCAATTCAAGGTCTAAATCTTCAATTTTACTTGATGAACCAATATTTGCATTAACTTTAGTTGTAAGGCCAGCTCCTATACCACAAGTATTAGTGTCACGATTAATATTTTTAGGTATTACAATAGTACCATTAGCTAGCCCATGAAGAATTTTATTTACTTCCATTCTTTCATATTCTGCAACAGCTTCCATTTGTGGGGTAATATTACCTTTTATAGCTTCACTCATTTGAGTCATTTAATCCCTCTTTAAAAATGATTTAAAGTTCTTTAATTCATTAATTTCTAAATTTTAATCTTTAATATTTAGTATTAGTTTTTCATTGGTATTTAAAAAAATTTAATTGGAATTACAATTAGAATTTAATTAAATTTCAATAAGAATTTCAATAAAATTTATTTATTTATTAGTTTATATTTTTTAAGAATTTTTTCTTTAAAATTAGTTTTTTATTAAATTCTTTTAATGCTTTTATTAATTTATTTAATTATTATTTAATAATTTCATTTTGTTAAATTATTATTTATTAAATTATTTTAAATAGGATAAAAAGAGTTTATTATTTTTTTGGAATATATAATATTATAATATTTATTTTTTCTGTACTAATTTAATTTTTTCTTAGTTTATTAAGGAGGATTAATTTTTTTTTATTTAAAATAAATATTATAATATTATAATGTATTTTGGCTGTTTATTCATATTAAACAGTCAATTGTAAATTTAATTATGAATTTTATTTTTAATTTGTAATGGATAGTGATAGGGATTTAAATCCCTATTTTCTCCATTTATTTTTATTTCTTTTGGAGGTTAAAAATATTTAATATCTAGAGATATTGAACCATTTCATCTTGGCTTTGTTTAAATGCATTAGGTTTAACTTTCTCCATAGCTTCATTAAATGCACTCATATCAACTTTTTCTGCATCCATACTTTCTCTTAAAGTTAACATTGCAGCTTCACGACATACTGCTTCAATGTCTGCTCCGACATATCCTTCAGTACGTTTAGCTAATTTTGAAAGTTTTACATTATCTGCAAGAGGCATTTCATTTGTATGTACCTCAAAGATTTTAAGCCTACTTTCTTCATCTGGAGTCTCAACTTTAATGTGTCTGTCGAATCTTCCAGGTCTCATTAAACCAGGATCTATAATATCTGGTCTGTTTGTTGCTGCAATAATTGCAACATCATGTAAATCTTCCATTCCATCAATTTCAGTAAGTAATTGATTGACTACTCTTTGAGTAACATTAGAACTTCCGCTATCGCCACGTGTATTTGCTATAGAATCTATTTCATCGAAGAAGATTACAGTAGGCGCAGTTTGCCTTGCTTTTCTAAATACTTCTCTTACTCCTTTTTCTGATTCTCCAACCCATTTTGATAAAAGTTCAGGACCTTTAATTGCAATAAAGTTTGCATCACTTTCACTTGCAACTGCTTTTGCAAGTAAAGTTTTACCGGTTCCTGGATCACCATATAATAAAATTCCTCGTGGAGGTTCTACATGGAATTTTTTAAACTTATCTGGGTATTTTAACGGCCATTCTATTGCTTCTTGTAATTCTTGTTTTGCAGTTTCAAGTCCACCAATGTCAGACCATTTAATATCAGGTATTTGTACAAGAACTTCTCTTAAAGCTGAAGGTTGGATTTCTTTCAATGCTTCTTTAAAGTCAGCGTTATTAACAATAATCTTTTTAAGAGTTTCTTCTGGAATTTCTTCATCAGATTTATTAATCTCAGGTATGATTCTTCTAACTACTCTCATTGCAGCTTCTTTACATAATGACTCTAAATCTGCACCTACAAATCCATGGGTGCTTTCAGCAATTTTATCAAGCTCTACGTCCTTACTTAAAGGCATAGTTCTTGTGTGAATTTCCATAATTTCTCTTCTCTCTTCCCTATCTGGAACACCTATTTCGATTTCTCTATCAAATCTTCCAGGTCTTCTAAGTGCTTGATCTAATGAATCTGGTCTATTGGTTGCTCCAATAACAACAACCTGTCCTCTAGAATTAAGACCATCCATTAATGTTAGAAGTTGTGCAACGGTCCTTCTTTCTACTTCACCTTGGGTTTCTTCCCTTTTTGGTGCAATAGCATCAAGTTCGTCTATAAATATAATAGATGGTGCATTTGCTTCTGCTTCTTCAAAGAATTCCCTAAGGTTTTCTTCAGATCCTCCTACATATTTACTCATAATTTCAGGCCCATTTATTGAAATAAAATGAGCATCACTTTCACTTGCAACTGCTTTTGCAAGTAAAGTTTTACCAGTTCCAGGAGGCCCATGCATTAAGACTCCTTTTGGTGGTGCAATACCTAATCTTTCAAAAAGTTCTGGCCTTTTAAGAGGTATTTCAATCATTTCTCTAACTTTTCTTACTTCTTCTTTAAGACCACCAATATCTTCATAACTTACATTAACAAGATTAGTTACACCTTCAAGTTTAGATATATCTACAGGATGATCTTGAAGGTCAATTTGTGTATTAGGACCTACTTTTACAACTCCTGTTGGATGGGTGGATACAACAGCGAATTTTAACTCACCCATCGGGGAAATATCCATAAAATTATTAAACATATCATCAAATGGATTTCCACCTTGATTTTGCATCATTGGAGGTTTAATACCAGAACCTACAATGTCTCCTTTAGTCATTACTTTGTTTAAGAATAATCCTCTAATATCTCCTTGGATTTTCACATTATTTTCAGTTGGTGCAAGAACTACTTTTTTAGCAATTTTTACACTTGCTTTTTTTACTTCTATTTCTTCACCAATTGATGCACCTGAATTTTTACGAATAGTACCATCCATTCTTATAATTCCAAGACCTATATCAGATTGTGATGAAACAACAGTTGCAGCAGTGGTTTTAGATCCTTTTATTTCAATTAAA
Organism: uncultured Methanobrevibacter sp.; assembly: GCF_905235195.1. Lineage (GTDB taxonomy): Archaea > Methanobacteriota > Methanobacteria > Methanobacteriales > Methanobacteriaceae > Methanarmilla. The sequence continues at coordinate 20,998 of NZ_CAJOKH010000036.1, forward strand.
TCTCCTTCTTCAAGACCTAATTCTCCCATTGCATTTGGGTCAATTCTTACAATTCCTTGACCAATATCACGTTGAGATAATGCTTCTGCAACTTTCAATGTTGGGGTTTTGATATTATCATCAACCATAATAATCATCTCCTTAATGTGATAATTTAATAAATTTTATATTTTTTTATGAAAGCTATAATTTATTTATTTTTTTATTTTTTATATGAAAGCTATAATTTATTAACCTTTTGTACTTAAAATATTATAATTCTTTCTTTTTAATTTTTTTATATTATTTTCATATAATTTATTAATTATAAGCTTTAAATTTTATTTATATAAAATAAATCATTATTTAACTTTTGATTTGAATTTTATATTTTATTTTTTTTAAGTTACTTTTTGTAACTATAATTAAATTGTTGGCGAATATATATAAATCTTTCGATTTTAGTAATATTTTATTATAAAATAGTAATACTTTTATTATTTTATTTTAAAAAATTTCTTTATTTTAAAAGTAAATAGTAATTGTTTAAATTAAATAAAGAATAAGTTTATATATTTTAAAAAACCTAATTAAATAATAGCCAAATAAAGAAAAATAGAGTTATTATCTAATTTTGGCTCCAAATCCTAAAATTAATTCCTTAATATCTTCAGCTGATTCTTCAGATAAACTTTCAATTTCAAAGGTATAACTGACTTTACCCTTATCAATTTGTGGCCCATTATAGGTATCAGTTAATTTTACAGAAGAAATATTTGGAACTTTCAATAGGGTATCTTTAATTATAGTACTATCTGAACATTCTTCAAAGAGACAACTTATAGAATATGTGTAAATTTTCCAATTTTTCTTCTTCCATTCAAATAATTCTTCTTCTGTAAGTATTATAATATTAGATATTTTTAATTTGTATTCTCTATTACTATTGTTTCGAGTACTTTTAAGTATTACAAAACCGTCTTTTAATTCTTTAACAATACCAACATGAACACTTTGTGAGTAGATGTGTTGGAGACCTATTTCTCTTCCAATAGATGAATGTAGTTGTTTTTCTTCATTAGTTAATGCGGCAATTGCTTTATCACTTCTTCCAAGTGCTGCTTTAACATCACCCATATGTTTTTTTGCATTAATGGTAATTTCTCTAAATTTCTCTTCATCCTCTCTTAATAGCACATCTTTAATTTCACATGTAGCATCAATAAAACTTTGACGTATATGATTACCATTTTTATTTTCGGTTTGGATTGAATAAGTTAAATATGGGTTTTGTGATGTAATACGTGCAATTATATCAATCATTAGATTGTAAATAGGACTTTCATAATTTTCTGTATCTTTAAGATTAATATTTAATTTTTCAATGGTGGATGCAATTGAAATATATGAAAAGTGAGTTAAAACCTGTACTATTCCCATCATATAATCATGATGTTCTGGTGTGGTTTCAATTATTCTCATATTTTTATTTTTTAAAAAATTGTAAATTTTGGGATACCATTTTCCTTTTACAGTCGGAGTTAAAACAATTACTTGTCCTTCTAAACTAGGTGTACGTGGTCCGAAAATTGGATGGGTTGGTATAAACTCTACTTCACTGTTTAAACATTCTTCCATAGTTTCTGTAGGTTTCATTTTAATTGATGTAACATCAATCATAACTGATCCTTTTTTCATTTTCCCTGCAAGGTTTTTAATCACCTCAACAGTATTTGCTATTGGAACGGCAATAATAAGTATATCTGAATTTTTTGCAACATAATCATTATCAGTTGTAAAGTCTACATTTAATTTTTTACTGGTTTCGATTCCTGATTTTTTATCTCTACCAGTAATAGTCACATTAAAGTTTTCACATTTAAGGTATGATGCAAGTGTTTTTCCAAGACCTTTTGTTCCACCAATAATTCCAATCTTCATTATACCCACAAAATTCTTTGATTTTTTTTAATTTGTTTAATTTATTAATATTTTTTCATTATAATTTTTTATTCTTCTAATATAAAATTATTTATTTAAAATTTTAAAATTAAGGTAATGATTATTAAAAAAAGCATTAAATTAAAATAAATTAATTTATTTTATTTAACTACTATCTATAATTTTTATACTAAATTTAGATAAAGACAATTATATTTAAAAAATTAATTAAAGATTTAATACATAAGACTAATAATCAAATCATAACATTAATTAATTTTATTAAATTATTAATAATATAATAATTGATATTTTAGTTTCAATTTTATATAATTTAATTTCAATATTATTAAATATGATTATTGATAGTTTAATTTCATTAAATATTTGATTTAATATTTAATAGTTTAGTTTAAATATTTTTATTAATAATTTCTTAAAATTTTAAAACAAGTATTCATTAATAATTTCTTAAAATTTTAAAACAAGTATTCATGTTAATATTTCAGTATTTTAGTATTATTTTAATTATTTATATCCTTAACATTGTGAATTTAGGTGGACAAATGAAAATAGTTGGTAAAAATCAAAAGGAAGGGAAAATGGATATTATTCCTGAAACTTTAGATGATCTTTGGCATTTATCTCATATTATCCAAGAAGGAGATGATATTAGTTCTGTTACTACAAGACGTATACAGGATACAAGTGGTGATAAGCTTAGAAGTGATAGAGGTGTTAAAAAAACCTTTGTTTTGGGAGTTCATGTTGAATCTATAAGTTTCCATATGTTCACTGCTAAATTACGTTTAACAGGTACTATTACAAAAGGTCCGGAAGATTTAATTCCTTTAGGTTCTCATCATACTGTGGAAGTTAAGTTTAATACTCCTATTACGATTAAAAAAGAAAAATGGTCTAAATGGGCATTAGATAGGCTTGATTTAGCTATGAAATCTTCTAAAAAATTATCTGCAATCATTGTTTTAATTGAAGATGGTACGGCTACATTAGGTCTTATTCGTCAATATGGAATAGAATATTATGGTCCAATACAGTCTAATATTTCTGGTAAGAGGATAATTGATAAAAATCGCCCAAAAGAACAAATAGAATTTTATCAACAAATTGTTAAAACCTTATTTAAATTTAAAGATATACAGAATATTGTAATTGCAGGACCAGGATTTTCAAAAGAAAACTTTTATAAATTCCTTGAAGATAACTATTCAGACCTTGCAGAAAAATCCATTTTAGAAGCTACTGGTTCTTCTGGAAGGGTAGGTATTAGTGAAGTTTTAAAGAAAGGGACTGTTGAAAAGTTAACCTCAGAAAATAGAATAGCATTTGAAATGAAAGATATTAATGACATGTTAAAATTACTTTCAACAAATCATGAACTTGTTGTTTATGGAAAGGATGAAGTAAATAATGCAGTTAATATGGGTGCTGTGAAAAAACTACTTGTTAGAGATTTAAATATTAATTCAGAGGGTATGGAATCTATTATGAATTTATGTGAAAATATGGGAGGTAAGGTTAGTATAATAAGCAGTGAACATGAAGGGGGAGAACAATTAAATGCTTTAGGTGGTGTGGCCGCAATATTAAGATATCCTATAAAATAATTTTTTTCGATTTTTTTTTAATTAATATTAATTCTATGATTTAACTTCTATTTTTAAATGCTGTCAATAGTTATTTTATTTTTTAACTTGTAATTTAATAATTTATTTTTTTTTAATAGATAAATATTATATAAGATTAGTTAAATAAATTATATTTAATATTATTATAATTTTAAAAAATTTTTAATCTTTTTAATTGTTGATGTTGTGTTTTTATGTATTCTGGAGTGATAAATGCATTAATACAAGTTTTCTTTATAACATTTTTTGCTACTATGGCATTAGATATTATTATGAGAAAATTAGGTAAAAGGGGATTTATTCACAATCTTTATCCCAATGTAAGGGGCGGAACTCCAAGAGGAGTTGGATTAGTATTATTTTTCGTTTTAAGTTTTTATGTACCTGATAAATATAGTGATCTTATACTTATAATAGGTTTATTTGCATTTATGGATGATATTCTTGGAAGAAGTAGAATTTCTCATTACAATATGCAATGGGGTCAATTATTTAGAGGAATCGGTATGATTCTTGTAATGGTTGCAGGGTTCTGTCTTGGTTTAGGACTATCTTCAATATTCATTGCACTTTTAATTCAACCATTAAATATATCAGATATGCAGCCAGGTTCTACATGTATTGTAACATTAATAATTAGTTCTATGGTTTTAGTTTTAACATTATTATTTAATGTTAACCCTGCAGATGAATTACTACCTTCATTTTATACTCCATTACTAATAATTGTTGCAATACTTGCTTATTGTCCTCTTGACTTTGCAGGTAAAATTATGTTAGGTGAAGTTGGAAATCATTCAATTGCTATTGCTTTAGGTATTTCATTTTATTTACTTGGAGGTCTTCCTGCTGTTTTAATATTTGGTTTAATTACATCAATATTAATTGCATTTGTTAGAAGAAATACTCTAAATGTATTCTTTACTCATAGAATGGGATTATTTAATCCAGTATTTTGTGATTATTTGATGGATGTTTTAACAGGTGGAGGCCTTGGAGATTTCATTAGAAAGCTCATTTGGAAAAATAAACAACCAATTGTTAATAATAATCTTTTAATTTTATTAGGTGCTAGAAGATTGGTTTATAATCCTGCAGCTCACAGATCTGGCTTTATTAATTATTAGCTATTATGTTGTGGTAGATATAATGAAAGCGTTAGTTGTTGTTACTGGTAGAGGATTAGGTGGAGATGCAGTAATTGGTTTAAATATTATTAAATCTTTAGAAGCTAAAGGTGTTCAATGTGAAATTGCATTGGATTCAAGCGCTCAAGGAATATTATTTGAAAAAAATGGTTACAGTTGGCATAGAATATCTGTTCCTCAAGCTGGAGGTCATGCGGCTAGTAAAATAACAACATTAAAGGCAGGTCTTCGAACTATTAAAGCTTCTTTTCAATGTAGAAGCTTAATTAAAAAAATCAAGGCAGATGTGGTTGTAGGTATTATTGGTGGAGGAGCAGTTGTAGGATGTTTAGCTGCTAAACTTGCCCGCACTCCTGCAGTAGGTATTTTAAGTACTCCTCTTGATACAAAGGTTTGCACTAAATTAAATAAATGTATTATATTTCCAGAAGCACATATGTTTAGGCAAAAAACAATACCTCCAAATGTTATAAAATCTTATTTTCCAGTTCAATCAAATATTTTAAAAGGAGATAAAAATAAGGCTATTTTTAAAATTAAAGAGCATTGTAAAAGAGCAGTAGCAAAAAACCCAAAGGCATTAGATTTTGATGAGAATAAAAAAACTATTCTCTTTTCATCAGGTTCTACAATCTTTGAAAAAATGGCTCGTGCCGTTTCAGATTATTCAAAATTAACAGATAAATATAATATTGTTCTTGTAGGTCTTCCTCTTGAAGATGAATATTATAATTGGTTTAATCCAGAAAATATGATTTATTTATCTTATATTGATTGGATAAAAGATTTATATGAAATAGTCGATCTTGCAGTTTTAACTGATGATGGAATGATGTTATCTGAAGCTATGATGTGCCATCTTCCGACAATTGCACTTTTAAGAGTTAAATACGGTCGTTATCATAATATGAAAGAAGTTTTTCAAGATGCAGTCTTTGAAGCAGATAATGAAAATTTAGCAGAAACTATAGAAGAAGTTATTTCAAAATTAGATTTTGTTAAATCCAAAACGGTAGTTTATGGGGATAAAATTGCTAAATCAGAAGGGCTAATTGCTGAGACTATTATAGATGAAGTAAAACATAAAGATTAGTCATTTTATTATATTTTAATTAAATTTACTTTATTTTATGGGAATTTTTAAATTACTTGAAAACTTGATTTTACATTTTTATTCAGTTTTATCATTAATATTAATTTTAAATTACTTGAGAACTTGATTTTAGGTTTTTATTCAGTTTCATCATTCATATTAAGTTTTAAATGATATTCACTTAGTAATTTAGAGATTTCCTCTTCATTATATCCTTCTAATTTTAGAAGTCTGTATTTTAAGAGTAATAATGTTTTTAATCGATTTAAATTGTCATTTTTTTCATTTTTTTCAATTTCACTATTTAAAAATTCCTCTTTTTTTAGTAAATAATAAGGACCTTCGAATTTATGTAAAAATATATTTTCATAAAACTTCAAGAGCATATTGTTATTTGTATTGGAATTTTTTAAATAGCAAAGACTATATTCAAAAATCTCATTTTCTAAACTTTCACTTAGGTCTTTTTTCATTAATGTATTGATTATTTTAAGTGAATTTTTAGATAGCTCATTTATATCTGTGTAATTTTCAAGACTCTCATGTTTTTCAATGATTAAATTAAGATTATCTGATATTTCTTTAAATAAATTAAAGATAAGATAATATTTTTCATATTTTAATAGTAATTGGAAATCTTCTTCAATAAATTCTAAGAGCCTAATATTTATATTTTCAATTATGCTCTCATGTTTTTCAATATTTTCCCATCCTTCAAAACTAAAGATTATTCTGATTTTATTTATATAATAGTCTTCATCTTCTTTGGATAGTTTAGTTTTATATTTTAATTTAAATTCTCTTAAATTATCATTGTTTTTTAAAAGATCTTTTAATAGTTCTTTTAAGTTCTTTTTACTTAATGAATCTAATATCTCATCAATTGAATTATCTTCTATTGTATTTTCTTTTAAAATTATTTTTGAATTTTCAACTGCATATAATACAGAGGCCATATGTTTACAGTAAGGATTTTCTTTTGCATAGGGGCAAGTACAATTCATTTTGAGTATTTGCTTGTCATTTAAATCTATTTTAATATTATAGTATTCACTTCCAAATACTTCTGCTTCAAGATGAGTAGTTTCATATTCAAGAAGTTCTACTCTTCCCTCAATATAGTACTGTCTACCTCGCTCTAGCACTCCTTTTTTAAATATACTTTCCCATCCTTCTTCCATATGAATCAAACTAAATATTTTTTAAAATTACATTTTATTATATCTTATAGAACTTAATACTTAAGAATTTGCTGTTATTACTTTAAAAAATTATAATTATTGGTTTAATAGAAAAATAAAATATTTTAATTCTAAATGATGTAAATCACAATTTTGAAACTTTATTATAATTTATTTAATTTTTAGGAATTTAAATTATAAATTATACATGTATTTCATTATCATGCTTACAGCATCTGATGTTGGATGTATTTCTAAAAAATCATCAAAATCTTCTATATCCATACCTAGTCTCATAAGTAGTGTCATATATGCAACACCTTCAACAGATGCGGAAGATATAGAATATATATTTTCAATTTCCTTATTTTCTTTATTTATATCTATTTTTGTCATTCCAGTATTTCTATTTAATAAATTCCAAAATGCACCAGGTCCTGCAACTCCTGGTATTTGTATTGTTTCAGTTTCAATATTTCTATTTCTTTTAACAAAGCTTACAGGCATATTAAGGGTGATTGATTCTGGAACATATTTAATATCTACTTTTTGTGATAATCCTGCCATATTCCTTGCAGCGGTTATTCCTTCTGTTCTTGCAACTGGGGTAAACATTTGACCTCCGGTAACATCACCTGCAGCATATATATTTGAAACACTTGTTTGCATCATTTCATCAACTTTAATACCACCATCAGGATTTAAATCTACTATATCTTTTACAATATCTGAATTTGGATTTCTTCCTGTACAAATAAAGTTAATTCCTTCAAATTCTCCTTTTTCAGTAATTATTGAATTTTTTCTAATTTCATTAACATTGGTGTTTTCATATATGTTAACATTTTTTAGAAGATTTTTTACTACATAATCTTTAATTGATGGATCTAATTCTTTTAAGAAGGTAGTTCTTCCAAATATATTAACTTCACTTCCAAAATTAGATAATATATTTCCAATCTCACAGGATATAACTCCACTACCAATAATATTGACCTTTGGAGGTATTTTATTAAGATTTAATAGGTCACTATGGATATATCCATGTTCGCTACCTTTAATATTTGGTATATATGGTTTTCCTCCGGTTGCAATCATAAGGTTTTTATATTCAAAACTTTCTCCATTAACAGTAACCATATCTCCATTAATTTCTGCTTCACCAAAAATCACTTCAATACCTAAGTCTTCACATTGTTTCTGTTCGATTATTCTAAGCATTTGCTGTGTTTCTTTTACCTTATCACATAATAATTTATAGTCAAGTTCAATTTCTCCTTTTATAAAACCATGTGCCTGATATGTTTTTTGATTTGCAAGATGGCGAGAAATATCTGTTAATGCACAAATAACCATACATCCTTCATTAAGGCATGTTCCTGCAATATGTTTTCTTTCTATAAGAATAGTTTCTTGATTTAATTTTCCAAGTTCTATAGACCCAATTCTACCTGCTGGTCCTGCACCTATTACAATATTTTTCATTTTAATCACCCTATTTTTACTTTTTTTACATCTTTTTAAATTTAGTTAATTATAATAATTAAATATTACTTTTATATTTTATTATTTAATTCTTTTCATAATTTTTTTCTTGTATTTAATTTTTAGCTATTTTTAAAATTTTATTTAGTTTAATTTTTATTTAATCATAATTTTTACTTTTATGAGTATAAATGGGATTATAAGGGTATTATAAAAAAGCAACTACAAGAAGAAAAGTTGCTAAAAAGTGAAGTTTTAGGTATTAAAGGATTATCCAAGGATGATAAATTTACTGATGGGCAAAATGTTGTAGTAGCAGACTATGATGATTTTATAGAAATATTAAATGATTCTGGATATAATGAAAAATTTAAAGAATTATCTATGAAAATCTTCAACTTAAAGATGAAATTAATAAGTTAAATAAAAAATTAGAAGAAAAAAGAATGAAATTTCACAAAAGATGTGAAAGTTGAAGGATTGCAGAATAATATAATTGATATTCAAGAACACACATATAATAAAGAATCAGAGTCTTATTTTAACACTAAATTCATTGATACATTTGAAAGAATGGATAGATTACCTGACCCGTTAATCAAAGAAATGAATTATTATTTGGAGCACAAACAAATATTCTAAATACAATTGATGATATTATTAATGAAAGTGTTGAGAAGGTCAATAAGATAATTGCTGAAAATAATCAGGAAAATCAGTTAATTATGGATTCAGCTATTAAAGATATTCAGAACATGTATGATCAACGTGATTTATATACATCAAAAGCTATTGAAGATACTGTTAACGGGATTAATGAAGAATTACGTGATATAAGCTTCTGGAAATTATTTAGAAATAGGAAAAAAATAGAATTAAAAGTAGATGTAAGTGATTTAAAAGAAAGTATACCTGTTGATAATAAAAAATTACTTATAAAAACTTAATGTACAAATTTCTTCATCTGAAATTAAGAAAAATCATAAGGTATATGACTTAAAACAGTTATGGATTGACACTACAAAAGATGATGATGAAGACGATAATAAACCAATAGATATTGGTAATTAATTTTATTTATTAGAAATCTAATATAATAGTGAGTGAATTATTACTCTATATTGTATTTTAATAGATTAGTATTTGGGGTTTAATTTTTTTTGAATAAGGATCTATCGCCTAAAAATTATTTTGCAAATATTTATATTTAAGAAGATTACCTAAAATAATAGGAAATATTAGGAAAAATATGATGTGAAGATATGGTACATAGTAAAAGATTTGAAGATTTAAAAGAAAAGGAAATACAAAGATTAGTTGATTCATTAGGTAAAGAAGAACCTGTTAAAGGTGTTTTAACTGATGATGAAATTTTACAATATGCTGGAAATTCTGTTTCTGCTTCAAAAATTAGATTAAAAAGAGGGATAGGTGACCAATCAGATAAATTAAAATGTAATTATAGTCTAAAACAATTATACACATGGCTCATTTGTTTAGGATTTCTGGTTTTATTATTAGGTTGGTGGGTTGATATTCGGGCAACATTAGTGATTATATTGATTTTAATAAATGTAATGATATTATACCCTCTTTATATTCTATATATAAAAGATTATACTCTTTCTGAATTTAAAAAATCTACTCAAAAGAATGAAGAAAAAAATATAAAAAAAGCGCTATGGAGCATAAAAGAAAATAAAATAAACAAAAATAAGAAAAATAAATCAAAAAATGGTGAATTATTACTATTATTCCAAAGTAAAGAAAAAATTGCAAGAGAGATGATTGAAAAAAGATTTCCAGCACCACAACTCACCAATACTAAATTTAATGCAGTTTTAGATAATTGTAAAGATATTGTCGAATCTCAAATAGAAAACTTAAATGCTTTAACTTTAACAGAAAAAACTAAATATGAAATAGAATCAAGAAAACAACTAATCAAACAAGTAATTAGAAAAATAGATGATTTAACTAACGAATTAATATTATCTGAACAAAGTGATATTGAAAATGTGATTGATGAAATGGATGATTTAATTAATTCAATTAAAGAATATAAATAATTATAAAATATTATATTTAAAAGATTAACCTTTTTTATTTAAGGAGTTAAAATATTATATATATGGAGGTTTTTTATATGCAAAAAATTATTTTATGTTTAATTATGATTTTAATTTTCTCTTCAGTTTCAGTTGTATTTGCTGTTTCTGGAGCAAATGATTTCAAAGTACCAGGTAATTTTTTAGAAAGCAATGCTGATACAAGTTTAGCTAATTTCTACTTAAAATTTTTTAATTGGTGTTTGAATGGTTAAAAAATGTCCCTATTGTGGGAGTAGCTTAGTTGATAATGTAGAAGCCTGTCCATATTGTGGAATTCATTTAGAATCATCTAATAATATATCCATTGATAATTCTCAAAATTTTGTAGCTAAGCTAACTAATTTTGATTTTAAAAATAAAAAAGTCCCAATTTTATTAGTAATTATTCTTTTAATTATTGATGGAGCGGTTATTCTGACCTTATATGGAAATAACGTAGAATTCACTGTTTTAAGCGCAGAATGCACTCATTCACCAACTAACCCTTCACAATATGTTTTACGTGCAAATATAATGTTATATCAAGTTCCTTCAAATTTAGACGAGTATTCTATAAGACAAACATACTATGATAAGTATAATACTAGAATAGGTTCTTCAACAGAATCATTAGCTTCTCATTCAAGTTGGCTGATGGATACAAAATATAATGTTGATCATGTAATATATTTAAAATCAGTCGTAGTTAATAAAAAACCCCATCCTGATCATGTATATAGGGTGTCCGCCAAAATGCAATTTTTGAATTTTGGGTCAAAATTTTTTCACATGAAATTTAATATTTTTTAAAAATACTTACTAATTTTTAATTAAAGTA
>NZ_CAJOKH010000037.1 GCF_905235195.1 uncultured Methanobrevibacter sp.
AATGTCTTCACCACTAACTTCAGCAAATTTTCTAAGTAATTTTTTTTGCTCTTTATTAAGATTTTGTGGTATTACAACAGTTATTTTCACAAACATATGCCCTTACATGTCACGGCCTCATTTTAAAAAAAAATGAAATTTTTGGTTTTAATTTACTTTTGAAAAATAATAATTTAAGTATTATTAATAAGTTAATATAAATTATTATAAATAAATAAAGTTAATATTAAATTTTTTATGGGCATAAATTATTAAAAGAATTAATCATTGGTATAAACTATGAAACAATTTAAGTTAAATGTAGATAATCCGGATATGGATTTAATCAATAAAGCCATAGATATTTTAAAGGATGATGGTGTAATATTATATCCTACCGACACCATCTATGGATTAGGTGCCAATATTTTCTCAGAAAAAGGGGTTCGAAGAGTTTATAAAATCAAACAAAGAAGTTTTAAAAAACCATTATCCGTTTCAGTATCAAATTTTGAAGGATTATCATTAATCGCAGATATTAGTGAGGAAAATAAGAAAATAATGGAAAATTATCTTCCCGGCCCCTATACATTCCTACTTAAAAAAAGAGATATTGTTCCTCCACTTGTAACATCCTATACTTCAAAAGTAGGAGTTCGCATCCCCGATAATACTATATCCAGACTTCTTAGTATGAATTTCCCAATAACAACAACAAGTGCTAATATTTCTGATGAAGAGGTTTTAACAAACCCTGAAAAAATAGTAAAACAGCTAAAAGGAGATGTGGATTTGATTATGGATATAGGCCCTATAAAATCTTCTACACCTTCAACTATAATCGATCTTACAAAAGAGAAAGCCTCACTTGTTCGAAAAGGTAAAAGTTCTAAATGAAAATATCTGCCCATATATAGAGTATATTATATAGATGAACTTAAAAATTAAATAAATATTTTAAAATACAATTCATATAATTCAAATATTATGCTTATATTTAATTTTAAATTACAAACTACCTGTTAGATAATAGCTTTCTTTAAAATAATAAGAATAATTTTTCTTTGAAAATTTACTAAATTTTATTTAAAAAAATATAATGAACTAATAAATTAAAATAATGAATGAAATAATAAATTAAAATATACAATTAAGGATTATCTTTAAGGTATTGGCGGACTTTTTCAGTAACATCTTTAATAGACTTACTAGCTTTTAAAAATTCTTCTTTTTCATCGTCATTCATAGTAATAGGCACAATAAATAAAATACCGTGCCTATATAATATAACAGGAACACCTAAACATACATCACTCACACCTAGAATTTCTCCTTGAAGATATATACTGACAGTGAGTATTTTATGGCTGTCTGTAAGAATAGTTTTAATTAAATTACTAATTGCATAAGCTGGCCCATATTCTGTTGCTCCTTTTTTACCAATAATAGTATTACCTGCAGTTTTCAAACGGTTAACAATATCTGGTACATCAAGAGAAGTTGGTTCGGCAAAATAGTTTAATGGAAGACCTCCAATAGTTGTTGAACTTAAAAGAGGAACCATATGATCACCATGTTCCCCTACAACCCTTGTATGAACCTCCCTACTATTAATATTAAGATGTTTTGAAAGATAAGTTTTAAGACGAAGTGAATCTAAATGGTTTCCAAGACCAATGACTTTCCTCCTATTAAATCCAGATGCCTCAAGAGCAATATTAGTCATAACATCTACAGGATTAGTTGTAACTAAAATAATAGCATTTGGAGCGTAAATAGCAGTTTGTTTAGCATATTCCTGTACAATTTTAGCGTTGGGTATTGCTAACTCGAGCCTGTTCATTCCTTTACTTCTATGAGTACCCGCAGATATTAGAACAATATCTGAATTTCGAATATCATTATAATCATAAGAAGGAATTAATTTACAATCAATATCCTCTGCAGCTAGTGCATCGTACATATCAAATACTTCACCAGTGGCTTTATCAATACTAGTTTTTCTTGTAAATAAAACAATTTCATCCACTATATCAGTACTAGCTAATTTAAATGTAACAGTTTTACCTATTGTTCCAGTTGCTCCAAAAATAGTTACTTTCACCATAATATAATATTGTCGTCTCATATAAAAATAACTTACTAAATAAAAAAATGGTGTCTTTTATAAAAATAAATTGTTAATTATAAAAAAGTGGTCACTATTATAAAAATAACTAGCACTTATAAAAAAAATGGCAGATATTATAAAAATGACTTGCTAATGGTGAAAAATTTTAAAAAACTAAATAAATAATTAAAAAAGGAGAAAATAGTCAAATAATCATATTGTGAAATTAAAAAATTTAAAATTAGTAAGCAATAAAAAATCAAAAAATATTAAAAAAGAAAAAAAGTAAGAAAAGATGATTAAATTTAATCATCACCCATATCTTCAAATCTTGGTTTGAGTTTATCCATAACACCTGGAAGGGAAGTGTATTCCATTTCTTCAGCAGGTAATCTGTGTGGCTCGAAAGGACCATGTCTTCTAATATAAGTTGCAGCTCTAGAAGCCATCCTTCTAGTTTCATCAAATGAAGGATCATCAAAGATATCTACAGGTCCAACTAATTTTGCATCTGCAATTTGGAAACCTAAACCTATAACTCTAGGAGGCCCATCAAATCTTACAGGATTAGCATATTCTTCAGATACAGGCATTAAAGGTCCATTATGAGAACCTCTCATCCATCCAGTAACCAAATGAGGGAAAGCAAATGGTTCTACACATTCACCAGCAGCAGGGAAACCAGATTGTGCACGTACAATAGCTGCAGGGTCATCTTTACCAACATATTTTCCTGCCATTAAGTTTAATCTTTCAGTACTTACAGAAGCTGCAATTTCTCCGTTTTTATGCCATATTCTTTTAATTACATATCTTCCAGTAGAACCAATTAATGCAAGTAAATCATACATTTCTTCAGGACAATTTAAGACAACTTTTTTATTTTCAATAACATCATATACTTCAAATTTAAATCCGTCGTGTAATTTAGGGTCAATTACAAGTCCTGCAGTGTTAAATGGATCTGCAAACATTTTATAGAGAGGTAAGTTAAAAGCACCTGGTTCAGTTTTATCACAACAGTAAACTATAACAGGATCACTAGGTCTTTCTTTAAATTCCATTTCAGCAATACCTGGACCCATACCTTTAATATTACCTGAAAAAGTATCATTTAATAAATCTTGACCTGCACCATATAATTTCATTTCACGTGCAAGTTCACTAGCTTGTAAAAATGCATCATAAGCTACTTTATGAACTTCTTCATTTAACTCTCCATTAGTGTGAGTCATAATAAGATCAATATCATCTCCACAACGAGAAATATAATAATCATTAAGAATAGATTCTTCTAAAGCTTTGTCCAATACTTCATCACATTTTTCCATTAAAGCAGGATGTGAAACACAGTGTCCTGAGACACTACCAATATCAGCTTTAATAACACTTATAGTAGTTTTCATTAAAACACCTCAATATTAAAAGTTATTAACTTAGATTAGCAAAATCAAAAGATATTATAGCTTTCCACAACAAGGGAAACAATAATATAAATAAGATTTTCTTATCTATGATTATATTTAACACTATTATTTTTAATTAATATATTATATATTTTTATGTATTATAAATCAAACAAAATCTAATATTCTAGATTAATAAAAAGAATATAATTAAAAACTAAGTTTTATTATTTCTATCTTCAATAATATCCTTAGTTCGCTCACATAATTTCTCAACAAAAGGTGTTGCAGGATTATATAAAATTTCTGAAGGTACATCATATTGATTAATTTCACCTTTATCCATAACAATAACATGATTTCCAAGATATAATGCTTCATCAATATCGTGTGTAATAAATATAATTGTAATATTAGTTTTTTTGTGAATATTTTTTATTTCCTTTTGAAGTTGGCCACGTGTAATTTCATCAACTGCACCGAATGGTTCATCCATAAGGAGGATTTTAGGTGATGCAGCCAACGCTCTTGCAATTCCAACTCTTTGTTTTTGACCTCCAGACAATTCATGAGGAAAACGTTCAAGTAAAGAATAATCCAAACCTACGATATCAAGCCATTTATTAATTTCTTCATGTTTATGTTCATCTATAGATTTTTCTTTCTCTTTTAATTGTTTATCCTTTTTAACCTTGATTTTTTTTAATTTATTATCATGATGAGATTCATATTCAAAAGCTTTCTTATCATCTTCAGCAATTAAATCTGGGACATATGATATGTTTTCACGGATAGTTAAATGTGGAAATAGCATTGTACCTTGAATTGAATAACCAATACTTCTTCTTAATTTAATAACATCAATATCAGCAATATCTTTACCATTAATTAAAATATCACCCTCATCAGGATTAATTAGTCGGTTAATCATCTTTAACATTGTAGTTTTTCCACAACCAGAACTACCAATAATTGTTAAAAAATCTCCTCTTTCAATATTTAAATTAAGATTAGGTATAATAACCTCATCACCATAGGATTTTTTTACATTATGAAATTCAATAATATTATCACTCATAAAAATCACCTACTAGATACAAGACCTTTACGTACTAAAAATTCGTGAGCTACATCTTTTGGATCTTTTTTCTCAACATCTACTTCATAATTCATTTTAATCATGTCTTCTGTAGAAATTTGGCCTTTTAATTTGTTTAAAACTGGAACTAAATCCGGATACTTTTTTAATGACTCTTCACGTATTAAAGGAAGAGCATAATAGGATGGGAAGAAATTTAAATCATCATCAAGAATAACAAGGTCAGATCCGTATAATCTACCATCAGTTGTATAAACTTCAACAACATCAATTTTTCCTTGTTCAACAGCATCATATTTTAAACTTACATCTAAATCCATAGTATCTTTAAATTTTAAATTATAAGTCTTTGTAAGATTATCAAAACCATCTGCTCTAGAGAAGTAATCTGACTCTGCACCAAAGGTTAATTGATTTGCAACTGGTCTTAAATCAGATACTGTTTTAAGATTATATTTTTCTGCAACATCTTTAGGAACCGCTATTGCATAAGTATTTTCAAATCCATATGGTTCTAACATAGTCTCATTTAATTCGCTTTTTAATTGATTATTTAATTGATTAAACATAGACTCATTATACAAACCTGTATTCGACAATACCGTCATCCAGACCACCCCCGTATAATCAGAATACAAATCAAAATCACCATTAGCCATACCTCCTTGTATAGTAGGAGTTCCACCTGCTATTCCTCCTGTAAAATCTACATGGTAATCGGTTTGATCTTCAATAAGTTCTTTCAACATATAACCCATAATATATTGTTCGGTAAAAGCTTTACCTCCAATATGTATTGTTTTATGAGCATTGTTATCATATGCAAAATATGCTCCAGCAGAAAGTACTAAGATTAACAAAACAGCAATAAATTTTTTATTTGTGAATATTGAGAATAATTTTTTCCTTGAATGGCCAACAGCAACAATTTTTTCAACACCTGCTAAAATAAAGTCAATAACAAGAGCAAGAATAGATATTAAAATACTACCTGCAATTACTAAGGTAATATTGTTAGTTGTAAGACCACGATAAATTGCAACACCAAGTCCACCTGCACCAATAAATGATGCAACACCTGTAAGTGCAATAGTCATAACCGTCATATTACGTATAGCAGACATAATATGAGGTAATGCTAAAGGTACTTTAATTTTAAATAAAATTTGCCTATCAGTACTACCCATACCTTTAGCTGCTTCAATAATTCCCGGATCTATTGTTTTAATACCAGTATATGTATTTCTTACCATAGGTAAAAGTCCATAAACAGTAAGGGCAATAATTGCATTAGTATCCCCAACACCTGCAACAGGTATTAAAAAACCAAATAAAGCAATAGATGGAATAGTATAAATAATATTTATTACTGTTAAAATCCATTTATTTCTTGGATATTCACTAACAGTAATACCAAGTCCAAGTCCAATAATTATTGCAAATATAACAGAAATAAGTGATATTTGCAAATGTTCTATAATAAGATTTAAAAAGAAATCGGACTGACTCATTAATACATTTAACAAATCACCGATCATTTTTTCACCTCTAAACAAATATTTTTTTTCAATGAATAATTTTGAAATGATTAATTAATAAATATATGATTATTTATAAAAATTGATAGCATGTAATTATAATAAACAGTGTTATATTTTATTATATGTTTTTAACAATCCATGAATAAAAAAATGTTAAAATAATTGAGTAAAATAAATTAATTAAAAATTATACACTGTATAAAAATAATCAATGAACACTAAAAGGTATATATTTTAAACTTAATAAACTTATCTATTTAAAAATAATTCTTGAAACTTAAGATTTAATAGATAAAAATTTTTTAAAAATCCATTAGTAAAATTAATAAAATTAAAAAACCTCCCTAAAGATAATATATTAAAAATTATATATATCTAAAAATGAAGTGTCTAATAATAAATGGAAGCCCGAGGAAAAAAAATACTTGGAGTGTAGTTGAAGAAGTGAAAAATAATATTCCTGGAGATTATGAAGAAATTCATCTTTTAAAAGAAGATATTGGAATGTGTAAAGGATGTTTTTTATGCTTTATGGAAGGTGAGGATAAATGTCCCCATTATAATGAAATTAAACCTATAATTGAAAAAATAACCCCTGCTAAAAAAATACCCCATAATAGCAATAAACGGATGTTCAAATAATTGTGTAAATAAAATTTTAAAAAACAAAGAAATAAACGTAAAACAAACAATTGAAGTGGGAAAAATCCTAAAACCGTATAATCTTTCAAGCAAAGACCCATTCCGACTAGATGGTGAAGGAGAAAAATGTGTCAAAATCCTCAAAGAAGAAATTAACAAAAAGATAAAGTAGGTTTTATTTAATTCCTTAAATACTTATTTTACGAAACACAAAAAAGTGAGGCAAAACATGAGATTATGGAACCCTGCAATATTCTTTATCAGTCTGATGATGAGTATGATTATGGCAGTGATTTTTGGAATAGCAGTTCCCTATGCTATCGGTTTACCTGGTCTTGAACCTGATTTGTGCCTGTATATGTGGCCTTTAAGATGGGTGACTGCATATCTACTGCTTACCATAATTATTTATCCAATAGGATTTGAACTTGGAAAAAAGGTATTCAACTTCAATTCTAACCGGGACAGTAGGGGATTGTGGAATCCATCATTATTCTTCATAAGTTTTATGATAAGTTTTATCATGCCTGCAATATTCAACCTTCCTAAGGGAATGGCAATAGATTTACTGTTATATCTGTGGCCTTTAAGGTGGGTAACTGCATACCTACTGCTTAACATAATAATTAATCCAATAGGATTTGGACTTGCAAAAAAGGTTTTTGGTTTTGATCAAATGGACCAATAAAGTTTTAAAGTCTTTTTAGTTATTTTTTGAAAATTTAAATTAAATTAAATATGTATTGGCCTCAATAAAATATATTAACAATGAAAAAATAGGTAAAACAATGAAAATAGGATTAATATCAGATACTCATATAAGCAAATCAAGAGGAAAATTATCAAATAAAGTATTAGAAGCCTTTAAAGGGATGGATTTAATACTACATGCAGGAGATATAAATTCACAAAAAGTTTTAGATAAATTAAATCAAATTGCACCAATAATAGCAGTTGAAGGTAACAATGATAGAAACAATAAAAGTCTTAATTTAAAATCAGTAGAAATAATAGAAATTCACAATCTAAGGATATTATTAACACATGGAGATAAACTTCCAAGAGGAGATTATAATAAATACTTTAAATTTGCACAAAAACATGATGCCAATATTTTAATAAGTGGACACAGCCATAAACCACACCTTAAAAAAGAAAAAGGCATATTATTAGTAAATCCTGGAAGTCCTAATAAACCAATAAAAAGTGAACCTTCCATCGCAATATTAACAATAAATGAAAAAGAAAAAGAAGAATATGCAAGTAAATTAGATCAAGTAAATGTTAAATTTATAAAAATAGTATAATGATTAAAATTAAAAAAAATTGTCTATAAAAATCTATTATTAAGTCAAAAATAAAAAAATATGTTTAAATTTTTAACAGTAATTTTGTGTTTTAATTAATTTTTAAATACTTATTTTACGAAACAACTGGATTAAAATATAATGAAATTATTTAATTAAAATTTGCAGGTAAACTAAATATGAAAAATGAAAAAATAATTATGGTTCTTTTATGTGTTATTATCCTGATTCTTATTGTTGGAATATTTATTGTTACACCTTCATTAAACAAGGAAAGATTGTAAATTAACTATTCACAATAAAGAAGTTTATAAAGGCCATTATCTGAAAGTATCCTTAAATGATTTAAATGGAAATGGTATTTCTAACGAATACATGTTACACTTATAGGAAATGATGGAAAAACCATTGAAAAAGAGATATTAAAACTAATTTAAAAGGAGAGAGAAAAATCTTAATAAATAAAACAGGAAAAATATACTGTGAATTGTAAATTTGAAGGAAATAATAAATTTAAATCCTGTTCAATAAGTAAAAGCATAAATGCAAAGAAATTGGAAAAAAATTCATCAAAATCTACAAGTAATTCACCTCATACCATAACCATAGTACCTGAATTTGATAAAAATGTAAGAAAAAATGTTGGTGAATACACTGTTGAGGCAACTAAATGGAGAGGAGGTGAAGTAGGAGGATTTGAAGTCTTTTTATATAAAAATGGTAAAATTATGGATAGAAACTCCTATGAATCAAGAGCTTATTTCTATATGGACGGAGAATGGAAATGGAGTGAATGAGATAATGGAGAAATAGATACATATTATCATAAATATCCTGTTAGTAGCGGTGTAGATATTAAAGAAATCGAAGTTAGATTTTAAAACATTAATAGAAAGATAAAATTAAATTTTAATCATCCATTTTAAAAAATATGAATTCAAGAAGAAAAATTATTTCCAGAAATCAAATGACTCTTCATTTAATCCATTGATTTTACTTTAAACACAGGGTCTTTATCTTGTTTTAATTGATATTCATAATCTTGTAAACATTTAAATTGTATTTTATTTAATAACATGTACTACATAGTTATCATTACTGGATAATTCTTTAACAGGACCATTAATTTTGAAATCCTTTACATTTGTAGCATGAACACAACCAATTAAAAGGGATAAAACAAATAATGCAATCAATACTCTTTTAATATTCAAATTTTTTTCCTCCATTAAATATTTCTGCCGTTATAAATAAATCTCAATATCATTTCATTCTTTACTATTATATGCATATCTATTTCAGAGATTGTTTTTTCTTCACTGAATGTTTTTTGCTATATCTTCAAGTGCTTCTGTAATAATTAAATAATTATTTTTAAATAGTTGTTTAATGTTTAGTGTCTCTTTATTAGGCTCTTTTATAACGATTTAAAAATCAAATTGATATTTTGTTTTTTAACCCCAGTTAAAGCATAAATAAACAAGTCAATTATTTCAACTAGAAATATGCTTTGAAAGATATTTAACACGGCAATAACTATTATTGCTTTACATTGGGTTTTAATGAAACGATCAAAAATTTTCTCATAAAATAGTATTAGTTTGCAAATAATAAATATTATCGTTTATACCTATAAGAAATGAAAAATCAGAAATATTTGCTAGATAATTTAAACGATTTTCGATACAATAATTGTACATATATAAAGATTAACTTAGCATTTGTGCATATCTATTTTTAAATAAACACATCCAAGGATTAATTTTGTATATTTTTTTACATTCCATACACACAACACATATATGTACTATATACTATTAGATAATAATTGTAAATGCAGAATCATTTATATAATATAAATAAAAATAATAGGCAATCCTAAAAAAAATCTTCATTATATGAGTTAATTGGTAATAATTAATTTTAAACTAATTATTCGAAATAGTACATAAAAAAAATAAAGGATATTAAAGAAAATTAGTTTCTAAATTGAATTAAAAAAATAAAATGAAATAAAATAAAATTATTGAATTATTTAAGGTTATATTTAAAAGGTAAAAACATTATTTTTCATTAATAATATTTTTAAATACCTTAAAAATCAAATTATTAAAACTTATATCTTCTTTAGCCTTATTTAATCTATATACCTCTGTTCGAGTTTCAGGATATTTAGGTACAGCACTACATCCTCCATCATCTCTTTTAGATATTTCAAAAGTACCTATCTTTTCTGCTATACGAGTGGTTTCTAATTTATCCATACCTATAAGAGGACTTAAAATTGGTATTTCAGTACCATAACGTGTTGCAAGAATATTTTTAAGTGTTTGAGATGCAACTTGACCAACACTACTACCATCAACAATTGCTAGAGCATTCATATCTTTTGCAAGCATTTCAGCTGTTCTATACATACCTGCCTTACATAAAACACAAGTCATCTTTTCAGGACCTTTCTCTTTACAACAAGACAAATATTCTCCATAAGGAACTACTCTTCTTTTTATAGGAGCTCCTGAAGAGTATTCCTCTAATTTATCAACTAAATCATTAAAATTAGCCCTTGCCTCATCAGTTGTAAATGGACTATTATCAAAATGTAATGCTGTTATTGAACATCCTCTTTTCATCATTAAATATGCTGCAACCGGAGAATCAATACCACTAGATAAAAGAACAATTACTTTACCTTGTGTTCCAAGTGGAAGTCCACCGGGACCATCAATTTTTTCTGTATAAATATATACATCATTATCACGAACTTCAACAAAAATTTCCACATCAGGATTGGTTAAGTCTACCTTTAAAGGTATTGTATCTATTACCACCCCTCCACAAAAAGCTCCTAACTCCTGTGATGTGAAATTATGATTACCGACACGACGAGACCTTATTGCAAAAGTATAACTTTCTTTAATAATACCCTCATCAATTAGATGTTTAGTAAATTGAGATAAAGATTGTATAATATTTTCTTTTGTAGTTTTTGTTTTAATAACTGGAGAATATGAAACTATACCAAATATTTTATTTAATTTATCTAGTGCATAATTAAAGTTTTTAGGTTTAAGAAAAAGTCTACCTTGATCTTTTGTAATTTCTCCATCAATAGAAGAGTGAATATTATCCATTAATCTCCTTTCAAATCTTCCTCTAATTTTACTACTTTTTAATGCTAATTCACCATAACGTATAAGAATTAAATCATAATCCATATTACCACCTGAAATTTAGTATAAGTGAATTTTTGAATTGTAAACAAAATTATAAATGTTTTTGAAAAATAAATAAAAAAAGATGGAATAAGTTTAATAAAATTAAACTAATGACCTATTAATGAAAATGCTTTATCTAAAGCTTCATTCATTTTATCATTATTAGGTCCTGCACCTTGTGCTAAAGTAGGACGGCCTCCGCCACCACCACCTAAAACAGCTGCAGCATCCCTAATAATATTATTAACTTCTACACCTTCATCAATAGCATATTGTGATGCAGCAAGTACTATTTTACCTTCATTGTTTCCAATAATTACAACATCTGCCTTATCATTATCTGTAAAGTCTGTTGCAATATTTTGAAGATCTTTAATATCACCATCAATGATTTCTTTTAATACTTTCAAACCATTAAGATCTACAACATTAATTGTAAGAGTACTTATTTTTAAAGAAGCAATTTCTTCTTTAAGTTTTGTAATTTCATTTTTGTATTGTTTCCATTCACTGAAGAACCTTTCACAAGTTTTTGGAAGTTGGTCTGAAGGAACTTTAAATGTATCTGAACTTTGACGAAGAATATTATTTTCTTCCTGTATAGCATCTACTGCTGCAAGTCCAGCAGAGTATTCAATCCTTTCAACACCGTCTTGAACTCTTTCTGTTTTAATGATTTTAATCATACCAACATCTCCAGTTTTAGGAACATGTGTACCTGCACAAGCTTGTACATCTACACCTGGAACTTTAACAACACGAATTTCATTGCCAGGCACAACACCCCCTTGGAACAATATTAAACCATAATTTTTAAGAGCTTCATCTTTTGTAAACCACTTAATATCAAGTGAGATATTATCCATAACATAAGAATTTGCTAATTTTTCAATTTCATCTAATTCTTCTTGTGATATACGTTTATAATGAGATAAATCTATACGAGACCTTTTAACACCTTTTTGTGCACCTGCTTGCCAAATATGATCACCTAAAACTTTTCTTGCAGCCGCAATTACAAGGTGAGTTGCAGTGTGATGTCTTGCATGACTTATTCTCCTATCCCATTGTATTTGACCATATACCTCTTCACCGATTAATGAATTTAATTCATCATATAACTTATCATCATCACTTTTAACATGATGAAGAACAATATTATCTATTTTTGATACATAATCAATAAAGTAATCTTTACCTTTAATGGTCACCTTACCCATATCAGCAGGTTGACCTCCTCCTTCAGGATAGAAAATACTTTGATTGAAAACTAGATTAATCTTATCCTTAATAATTTCCACACCTAAAAGTTTACCATTAAATTCTTTTTTAAAGAAATCTTTATAGAATAATAAATCTGTTTCAGGATAGTTAAATTTGTAGATATCTTTAACTTTTATATCTTCTTTTTCGTGTCTATCTGCTACTATTGTAAAGAAGTTATCAGGAATATTAACCTCAAAATTATCTCCTGCAAGTTCTTTAACAGTTTCAGGAGGCATACCTTGCGCATCATACAAATTTATCAAGGTTTCTAAAGGCATTTCAACTTTACCTTCTTTTTTCAATTTTTTAATAGTTCTTTTAACTGTTTTTTTACCTTTTTCAATAGTTGCAGCATATCTATCTTCTTCAAGACTTATAATATTCATAATATGTTCTTGAGAATCACTAATTTCCGGATAGAAATCTTTTAAAAAATCAAGTTGTATGGCCATAATCTCTGTTAGAGATTCATCCATATTTAATTGATTCATATAACGAATAGTTCTTCTTAATATTAATCTTGCAAGATAACCCTCTTTAACATTTGAAGGTATAATTCCATCTGTAAGCATGAAAGCCAAACAACGAGTATGATCTGCAATAATATATATTGCTTCCATAGGTTCTGATGATTCTAGTAATTCTTCAATTGAAATATTTAATTTATCGGCTACCTTTTGTCTAAGCATTCTTAAATCAGCATAATCTTCAATATCCATTAAACCTGCTATTCTTGCACTTTCAGCTAAAATTTCTTCATTAAGTTCAACATTTGTAATATTTTTAAGTTTTTCAATTACAGGTGAAAAACATGCATCATATGCAGTAGGAGTTCCCTGTGAAATCCAAGCAATACGTTCTAGGCCATAACCAGTATCAACTACTTTGATTGGTATCTCCTCTCTTCCTCCATCTGGTAAAGTTCTATATTGCATGAAAACAAGTGTAGCAAGTTCTACTCCTCTACACATAACCTCATAACAAGGCCCTTCATTACCTCCACCTTCCCACCAAGATGTAATATAAGTTAATTCTTTAGTATTTATTCCAATACTTTCAAAAAACTTATCACACAATTCAATACATCTATCTTCCCAATAAATGAAATTATCAGGTTTATTGATTACAGTATGTGACCCCATTGTAAAACAGGTCATATGACGGCCAGTCCTACCTACATTATCTACATCATTTAAACGAATAGAAGGTTGAGCTATCTCAAGAGGATTAGCTGGAGGTTCTACAATACCTGAAGTAACCCATGGCTGGAAACAGAATATACTAGCACCTACTAAAAATACATCATCCCTCCATCTTTTAGCAAGAACAGGATAACGGTTTACTGCAGTGTGGCCTTCACCTTCTAAAAATTCTTTAAATGTTTTTTGAATTTCATATAAATCATATGGTCTGTCAGTTGCAGGGTTTCCAATAAAATCATATTCATCACATGGAGCATCTCCACAGGTATCCCTTTCAACTTGAGAATAGAAATCATGACCACATTTTTTACATTTATATTTTTTATATCCTAATTTGTCAAATATTTCCATCATATCAACTTAAATCTTAATTAAAAAAATTATAATAAATAATGATTATAAAAACAAAAGTTTCATAATAAAACTATATTTATTTTTTTTATTATTTAATATTTGATTATCTTAAATATAAATTCAAAAATTTAGTATTAAAATTCTAATCACTTATAAATCTTGATAAAACTTAGATTAATAAAATTAAGTCAAATAATGAAAAAAATGGAAAAAATAGTCAGTGAACTTATTAAAAATACATAAAAGTAAGAATAATTTAAAAAAAAAGAGAATATTAAATTTAAAATTTTATAAAATCCGTGCAAAAATATTCTAAAAAAGGAAAAAACAATATTAAATACTAATATTAATTTATTGAAATAGACTTATTACATAAATAAAGATTCTTTAATTTTATTAGATAAAAATAAGTATTATAATGAAAAAAGCCTAATATAAAAAATATTTGAAAACCAAGATAATCAATTAAATTATAATAAAAAAAGAGTAGAGAAATTAGTTTTAAACTAATTTCTTTTAGAAAAAATTAACGAATTAATCTAACCGAAGAGAGCACCTAAACCAGCTGCTGCTTCTTCTTCAGCTTCTTCTTCATCTTCTTCTTCCTCTACTGCTTCCTCTTCAGCAGGAGCTTCAGCAGCTGCAGGAGCTGCAGCAACAGGAGCTGCTGCCATAGCACTAGTTTCCATAGCTTCTTCTATATCAACATCTTCTAATGCTGCGATTAAAGCTTTTACTCTAGCATCATCAACATCGACACCAGCTGCTTCGAGAATTTTAGTTACGTTTTCTTCATTAATTTCTTTATCAGTAGTATGCAAAATCATTGCCGCATATATATATTCCATGTTATCACCATTATTTTTCTATTAAATAATATATTAGGTTTATTTAAAACAATAAAAAACTTAAAAATTTATGATTAACCGAAGAGAGCACCTAAACCTGCTGCTGCTTCTTCTTCAGAGTCTTCTTCCTCTTCTACTTCTTCTTCAACTTCTTCTTCAGCATCATTTGCTACTGCTACAGGTGCAGCACTAGCAACATTTGATAATTTGTCAGATAATTCACTATCTAATGCATCAGCAGACAATGCACCTGCTAATGCTAACATTTTAGCATTTGCTAAAGATAAAATCATATCAGTAGTTTTAGAGTTAACAATACCTGCTTCCATAGCAACATTGGTTGCTTTACTATGAGCAGTTTGTATAATAGTTGCAATAGTATCTTTTGTAGGTATATTAGCAAAGACAGATAAGTTGAATGCTTTGTTGAATGCATCTTGAACATTTGCAAGAGTTTCTTCTTCATCAATTGCAAGAACATCAGATGTGTAAACAGCACCATCTTCGTAAACAGCATATAAATCGATTCCAACTTCCATAGGTTTAATCTCTAATCTAGTTAAAACACTAGCAACCTGTTGGGATACAACTTCACCAGCTTCTACAACAACTGCATCTTTGTCAACTACAATTTTACCTTGGTCAATTTTAGCATTTGCACCAATTTGTTGCAATTCACCTAAGAATGGACCTGGTTCAAAACCTGTATCACCTTTAGGAACTATGATATCATCTTTTGCAACACTTCCCGCTTTTGCAGGAGCATTAGTTTTACTGTCTTCTAAGATTTTAAATAATCTGAAAGGATTCATATCAGTAAATATTAATGCAGGTTGACCTGATAAATGTTCAGAAAGGTTAATAAGATTTTCTTTATTTTTATTGCAATCTTCTAAAGCCAAATTTATGAGATTAATTTTAGATAATCTTATATGTGCATTACCAGTAAGACTTTTTCTCATTTCTTGAAGTTGTCTTGCTGGAATATTTAAAAGATCTACAACCCCTATAACTTCATAAGAGTCTATTAAATTTGCAATCTCTTTAACTTCATCTTTTTTCCATTCAGCAACGTGAGCCATTATATCACCCTCACTACTGAACCCATAGTTGTTTTAATATACATGGATTTAATTTGTTTTCTTCCTTTTTCTAAGTGGCGGTCTAAGATTGCAAGAACAGCTTCCACATTTTCAGCTATTTGCTCGTCAGCCATATCTTGTGTACCAACTAAAACTTGAATAGAAGGTTGTTGTTTAATTCCTACTTTAATAGTATTTTCTAACCTTTCAATGACTGGAGCTAATTTAATATTTGCAGGAACTGGTCTAGGCATTTTTTTACGAGGACCGAGAACTGGACCTAAAAATCTACCAACCAATGGCATTAAATCAGCTTGAGCTATGAAAAAGTCAACATTATTAGCCATTTTTTTAGCTTCTTTTCTATCTTTTCCATAACCTTCTAAATCAGTTTTTTGAATAACAAGACTTACACCAGCATCTTTAGCTTGAGTAGTTAAATCCCCATCAGCAATAACACCGACTTTGACCCCTTTACCACGGCCATGTGGGAGAACAACTTCTTCTTCAAACCTATTTTCTGGTTTATTGACATCCAAGTCTTTGATATTAATAATCATATCAATAGACTGTGTGAAGTTCCTCGGCTTGGATTGTTCTTTAGCCTTCTTCACCGCTTCTATCATATCTTGTGTCATATAAATCCTCCATGAACATTGTTCACGAATTTATTTGGTTACGAGCAATCGATAATAAAAATAATCATAATAAATTAATAAATTAATATCGACTACCATTGTTTTTTAAAAGTACTAGTCGTATATTTTGTATAAACAATTATACATTTACAATAAATGTACTTTTAGTTCTTAAAACATTTTTTTTAAGAATTTAATCTATAAAATAGATTATAATACAGTATATCCACCATAACATAATTTTAAAAATCTGTTATAATATCATATACACTGCTATGAATTTACTCTTTGAGTTTGAAATTTTAAAGGAATTATTGTTCAAAAATACTATCATACTCACCAGCATCAAGTGCTTTTTGAGCGTCTCTAGCATCTTTACCATCAACATTAATACCCATACTTACACAGGTACCCATAACTTCTTTGGTAGCTGCTTTGTAATCATTTGCAAGTAATGAACCAAATTTCATTCTAGCAATTTTGTAAGCTTGTTCTACAGATAAATCTGCAGCAACTTCACTACCTGGTTCATGGGATCCTTTTTCAATTTTGAGCTCATCCATAACAAGAGCAGTTGTTGGAGGAGTACCAATTTCGATTTCAAATTCTTTAGTACTACTGTCAACAATGATTTTGACAGGGACTTTCATACCTTTGAAATCAGCAGTTTTATTATTGATTTCTTCAACAACTTGCATCATATTAATACCTAAAGGACCAATTGCAGGACCTAATGGTGGTCCTGGGGTGGCACTTCCACCTTCAACTAGAACCTCTACTGTGTCTTCTGGCATCAGTCAGCCTCCTTTTGAATAATTCTAATTTGATCTGCTTCAACAGTAACAGGAATTGGAACTGCAGCTTCAACCAATTCAAGAACTACTTCTTCACGAGATTTATCAATACGCACAACTTTTGCCCTTTCACCTTTAAATGGACCAGAAATAAGTTCAACAACACTGCCTTCTTTAATAGAAGCAATGATTGGTTCTGGTTTTAAGAATCTTTTAACTTCTTCTAATGTAATAGGATGATTACCTTCAACAACACCTCTCAAATGAGGTATTTTCATTGCAGGATTCCTCATATCAATTCTTGAAGAAGATTCTACTATAATATACCCTTTTAAAGATTCAGGAACAAGTATCGCCTCAACACCAATAAATGTTTCAGTATCTCTTGTCTCACGTGATCTAGTAGCGAGTATTCTTGCTACATTTCTTTCTTGACCTGCTGATGTTTTAAGAGCATAAATGGAATTTTTATTATCTTCCATGTAATCCACCTATATAATTAAATTTATAATGTAATTATAGATTAATTAAGGTTTATTATAAAATCTAGTTTATTATAATACACTGAAATAGCAAATAAATGATTACTATAAATAAAATTAATATGAATTATAATAAAAAGTAGATTAATATAATAGTATTATATATTTATTAAGTAGTATTTAAACCTTTCAGAGAAGGTATAAATAAAATTTGAAAAATAAAAAAAAGACTAAAAAAGAGTTAAAAATAAAATTTTTTTAAAAAATTAAAAAGATTTAATGATTTGTTAGTTATAAACCAATTAACATTCCAATAATAACGATAATAAAACCAATTAAACCAATTAACAAAATACCAATTCCAGTAACTTTAGAGAAATTTAAATATTCTTCCCTATCTGGCTTTTTAGATACTTTAATAACTCTTCTAGCTTCTTTAGTAAAATCTTGTAATCTTTCTTGAACTGCCATAAAATATCCCTACAGTTTATAAAAATTATATAAAAAATTAATTAATCAATAATTAGTATATTAAAATTTTGTAAATTTTTACATATAAAGATTTGTATTTTTTCAATATTTTACTATAAAACAATTATTTTTAAAAAATTTTAAAATAAATTTGTTTTTATAAACAAATTTTAAAAGTAAGAAAAATAATTATTTAAAAAAATACAAATAAAATAAAGTAAAATAAGAAGTTTTAATGAAAAAATCTTTAAAGTGTAAAAATATTAAAATAAAAAAATGATTTAATTATTTAAAAAATAATTAAAAATTTATATTTATCTAAAATACTTCATCGATTAAGTCATTTAATGGATCATCTTCTGGATCTACTTCTTGATCTTGAATTATCTCATTACCATTATATTCATAAGGTTTAATTCCTGAAACAATGATAGTAGTTCTGACCATATTTTGTAAACTTTCATCGATTTGAGTACCCCAAATAATATTAGCTGCTGGGTCTAATTTATCAGCAACAATTTGTACGATTTTTTCAGCCTCTTGTAAGGTTAAATCGGAGCTACCAGTAATGTTAATTAATGCACCTTTAGCATCAGAAATATCAATATCAAGTAAAGGACTACTTAAAGCTTCATGAACAGACTCTAAAGCTCTCTCGCCAGAATCTGATTCACCCATACCAATCATAGCCATTCCTGAACCTTTCATAATACTTCTAATATCTGCGAAATCTAAACTTACTAAACCTGCTTTAGTAATAAGTTCAGTTATTCCTTTTACAGCCCTTCCTAAAATTTCATCAGAAACCATAAATGCTTTATTTAATGGTAAGTTAGGAGCAACTTCTAAAAGTTTATCGTTTGGAATAACAATTACTGTATCAGATGCTGCTTGAAGTTTTTCTAAACCTTTTTCCGCATTTTCTCTTCTTTTTACACCTTCTGCAGAAAATGGTAAAGTTACAACACTAACAGTCAATGCACCTAATTTTTTAGCAATTTTAGCAACAACTGGAGCAGAACCAGTTCCAGTTCCTCCACCAAGACCACAGGTGACAAATACCATATCTGCACCATCAAGCTTATTTCTTAAATCATCTTCACTTTCTTCAGCACATTCTTCACCAATTTCAGGTTCTCCACCTGCACCTAATCCACCACAAGTTTTTCGACCTAAAAGAATTTTTTCATCTGCTTGGCTATAGAATAAATCTTGTGCATCAGTATTAACAGTGACTGTTTCAGCACCTTCAATACCTACTTCAGTTAATCTTGAAATGGTGTTGTTACCGGCACCACCAGCACCAACAACAAAAATATTAGCTTGACTTCCATCAATAATTTCTCTTAATTCTTTATCTAAATCTGAAACTATAGCTTTGTTAGAAGGTTTTTCTCCTAATCTTTTTTCAGATTCTTTAATTGCTTCATCTATAAATTTCACGTATAAACCCCACATTAAATTAATTAATATAGTTTTATAAATTAATACTCATGAAATAGTAAATAATAATTTAGGAATATTAATTCCAATAGATTATATAGAAAAAAATATTTTATTAAAAATATAAAAAACCGATTTACTATTAACAAATATATTTTTTAATTTTTATTTCTTAAATAAATATTAAATTTCTTAATTAAATATTAAATAATTATTTTTTATATTTTCTACTTTTATAAATATTTTGGTTTAAATGAAAAAAAATATTTAGGGGCCTGAATTTTTCAGTTCTCGGACAATTGTTGTATGGGTGTTTTTGAGTAAAATCCTAGTGATATGATTAAGGCTCCTAAAAATACATTTAAATATACCGTTTTTTCGACAGATTTTGGTGTATATTTATGAATTTCTCTTAATTTAAGTTATTGTTTGAGTAATTTGAAAAAATATTCTATTTTTCCTCTATTTGCTTTGAAATTTTTCCAGGTATCTAATCTTTTTAATAATTCATTTTTAAATTTTCAAAAAAATCTTTTTTCTGTTTTAATTTTCTTTGTTTTCATAAAGGATGGTAATATGTAGGATAATTGGTCATTTCATTTAGTTTGTTTCTTTTGAAATTGTCTTTTGGAAAAATAAATGGAATGATTTTATATTTGCTAATTCCTAATTGGTAGTTTTTATAACTGTAATAACTTTTATCAAAAATTAAAGTGTCTCCTTTTTGAATAATACTTCTTTTTTGAAGATTTCTCATAATTTCGTCAAAAAGTTTTCCATCATTTGGAGCTCCAGAATGGATTAAAATAGAAACAGGATTTTATACTATCGAAATTAATTATAACAGTTGCTTTAAATCCAATATAAATTTCTTTAGAAGAAGAATAAATCTATTTTAAATTCAATGATTTGAGATGTTAGTCTTTTTTCTATGAAAATTAATATCCAAGTCTACAGGTGTAGCATCAACAATAAAAGTCTTTTTTCCTCTTCTTTTAAAACGATTTTCTTGAATTTAAATAGGATTTAATGCTTTAACAAGTTTTTCTGAGTCTTGTTGTGAAAAATTTTTATAAAATTGATCCGCAGTTAAAATTTTAGAAATATTAAAGTATTTACAAAGTTTTTCTTTAGATTCAAGCTCACTCAATATGAATAAAATGTCTAAACCAAAGAACATACTGATAAATATAATTTAAAAGTAAATACTTGTTTATCAATATTTTTAAAACCACAGGAAGCTAAAATTTCAGAAGACACTCTACAATCCCTAATTTTAAATATCTCTTTCAACAAACTATAATTTGGGTCTTTAATATCTAAATTTAATCAGTGTCTCATTTGTACTACAAAATAAACATATTAACACATACTATTTAAATTTAACGATTTAAAGACCTTTTTTTATTAAAAAAAACTAATTTTAATTTGTATTTTTACAAACTATCCCATAGGGACATGATAAATAATAAAAATAAGAGCAATTATGTTGAATTTTATTCGAAAAAATTCAGACCCTAAAAAAATTTTTAAAAATAGAAGTAAAATAAATAAGAAGGAAATATAAGAATAATATTAAATTGAAAATAAAATATAATAAAAATTATATGATTAAATATTAAATTAATAAAAATTAACAACTAACTAATTAAACAAAAATTATACAATTAATTTAAATAAAAACAATCCAAAACAAATTAAAAAAATATAATTTTATAAAATTTTACAAATAAAAAAAGACCTAAAATTATAAAAAAACAAATAATTATAATAATATAATAAATTTATTAATGAAAAAATTAATTAATTCTAATAGTAAATAAAAAAATAAAATTGCAGTAATAAGTTAAAAATATAATTAATTAATAAGAAAATAAAAAAAATAAAAAAAATATTAATATAATAATAAAATAATAAGTAAAAAATATACAATAAAAAAATGTTTAAAATCTTATAAGTTTTTTTTAAAAATAGACTCCTTTTATAATTTAATTTTAAGGAAAATATGATGGAAAATAAAACAGAATACAAATACTCTAAAACAAATGAAGGAATAAAATATAAATATGTTTTAAATGAAGAATACAGTGTTATTCCTATTGAAACATCTTATATTAAACCTAATGAAAGTTTAGATAAACTTTTTGATGTAGCTATACCTTTATTTGAAGATGAAGATTATTTGGTTATTGCAGAAACCCCCATATCAGTTTCACAAGGACGACTTGTAGATGAAGCTCAATATTCTCCAAGTCTATCAAGTAAGTTTCTTGCAGGAGTTTGGAGTAAATATATTTGGGGATATGTTCTAGGACCCCTTTTAAAAATTAAAAAAAGAACGATAAAAAATCTAAGAATACTTCCACCACAAACTGCAGCACATAAACAAGTAGTACTTGAATTATATGGATGGAAACATGCTCTTAAACCTGCATCCGAAGCAGGTATAGATTTAAGCAATTCTCCCGGAACATTTGTATCCCTTTTACCTGAAAATCCTCAAAAAGTTGCAGAAGATCTATCAAATATGATAAAAGATAAAACTAATAAAAATGTTAATGTGATGATAATTGACACCGATGCAACATATAGAAGAGGAGATAAATATTTTACAGGACTTCCAACTGCAATTGAAGGAATCCAATCTAATAAAGGAGTATGGGGGTATACTCTTGGACAATTATCTGAAAACATGGGTTCAACACCACTTGGGTCCAGTAAAAAATTATCCGTTGAATATTCTCTTAAAATAGCTAATATTGCTGAAGATTACCAAAAATCACTTGAAACATCTATGGAAACAATACATAGTGCTAAAAAGGTTCTATCCACCGACAGTAAAGAAGATAGCATAAGTGTTGAAACTTTAAATAAAATAACCCACACCCCAGCAGTTATAATTAGAAAAAATAAAAAAAATACATATTTCTAAAGAATTTTTAAATTAAACTTAAAAGGAAATTATGAAAATAAAAAAATATATTAATTAGAATTAATTATATATATAATACTATTAATTGTATTAAATATTAGCAGATTTAATATAATATGTTCTATTTTTATTGGAGTATTGTTTAAATTTCAATACTAACTATAAAAGAAAATAAAAAGTATTTAATAAAATCATGGAGAAATCATATGTTAGATGACCCATTAGTACAAGATTTATTGAAAGAAATAATTAATGATCCTATAGAGGATGATTCAGACAATATTGAAATTGTTAGATGTCTTAATGACGGAATAACAACTGATGAAGAAATTGCAGAGAAAACTGGAATTCGTTTAAATATTGTTAGAAAAATGCTTTATAAACTTTATGATGCAGGACTTGCAAGTTATAAAAGACATAAAGATCCAGAAACTCAATGGTTTAGTTATGATTGGCAATTTGAACCTGAAGAAGTGAATAACACTCTTAGAAAACATATCCATGAAGAAATTGAAGAATATGAAAAAATATTAGATGATGAGAAAAACAATATGTTTTTCGTATGCCCTCAAGGACACAATAGATTCGGTTTTGAAGATGCAAGTAATAATGATTTTGTATGTCCAGAATGTGGTGAAGAAATTGTATTTGAGCCTAATGACGAGTTTATAGAAAGTCTAGAAAAAGAAATTGCTTCTCTTCAAGAAAAATATGAATCAATTGGAAACTGAATTTAAATTTTTTAAATCTTTTTTTAACTAATTTTTAAATTTAAGAATATTAGATAAGTTTAAAATTAATTTAAAACAATGAAAATACTTTTAAAAATTTATTTAAATATTTTTTATTTTACTTTCTTGTTTTAATTTATTATTTATTGTGTTTATTTATAAAAATTAATTTTATAGAAGTTTTTAATAAAAAACCATATTTAAATGATTAAGGTGGTTAAATGTTAAATAATATAAAAAAATTTACAGATAACTCACAAACATTAAAAGAATCACGAGAAAATGTAAAAGAACGGTCCATCATAATAGACATATTGATTTTTATAGGACTATTCTTGCTTTTATACATTGGAACAATTGGTTTAAATATTGTTTTAGACCTAATTTCTATGGCAATATTACCTAAAGTAGATGTATACTGGCAATTGATGGGATTATTCGGATTTATATTTATCCCAATTTTAGTATATATTATAGTTAAAAAATTCGAAAAACGTAGTTTTAGAAGTGTAGGTTTTTCTAAAGACAATATACTCCCTTCAGTTTTAAGAGGATTAGGTATTGGTTTTCTAATGTTTTTAACAGTTGTAATAATAGGTCTTATATCTGGACAATACAAATATACGGGTTATAATTTATCATCCCTTATCCTTTTAGTTCCATTTTTATTAGGTTTTTTTGTTCAATCCTTAGGTGAAGAATTTGAAATGCGTGGTTGGGCAATGACTTATATATATAAAAGACATAGCATTATAGCGGCTATAATAATAAGTAATATACTATTTTCAATGGCTCATATTTTCAATTCAGGAATAGACCTATTACCAATTATAAACATATTTTTAGTTGGAGTATTCTTTGCAATTTTGTTTATAAAATATGATAACATATGGATTTGTGGTAGTGCTCATGCAGCATGGAATTTTTCACAAGGAATATTATTTGGATTTAATGTAAGTGGTCAAACAACACCTTCTCTACTAAAATTTAGCCAAGTTAGTGAAAATATAATTGGAGGAGGGACATTTGGACCTGAATCCGGTTTAATAGCAACATTTGTAATAATTATTGGATTATTCTTATCATTATATATTAAAGAAAATAAGACATAAAAAAATAGAAAAAATAAATGAAAATACTAAAATTAAGAGTTTTCTTCCTCTATTTTATTATTATCCTCATTTTTATTGTTAAATTTGTATATTTTCAAGAATATTCCAGTTAATATAATAGTTAAAATAACTGAAATAATATTAGAAATCATTGCAGGTAAAGCTAGGCCTTCAGGAGCTTGTAAAATATATGCAAAAGCAATTAATATACAGATAACTGCAGGTATTAATGTAATAAGATATTGTTTTTTTATTTTAATTAAATATACAGTTGCTGTAAGAAGTACTGCAATAGCAAATATTAATTGGAACCATGAAAAGTATCTCCAAATTAAAGAAAAATCAACAAATGTAAGAGCAAAAGATATTATAAACAATGGTAATGCTATTTTTAACCTTGACAATAATTTTTCCTGATTAATATTTAATTCATCAGATATTGTAATTCTTGAACTTCTAAGTGCAGTATCTCCAGTAGTAATTGGGCAAACAACAACACCTAAAATAATTAAAGCTACCCCTATAGGATTAATCAAATTTGATGCCATTTGATATACTCCAACTGTTGGAGTTCCTGCATATACTGCTGCAATTTGTGGTTGAGCATGGAAAAATGCAAGTGTAACAGCTGCCCAACAAAGTGCAGTTATACCCTCTAAAACCATAGCTCCGAAAAATACAGGTCTTGCATCATTTTCATTTTTCATAGACCTAGCAACAATCGGTGATTGTGATGCATGAAACCCTGAAATAGCTCCACATGCAATAGTAATGAATAAAAATGGGAAAATCGGTTTATCACTTAAAAATAGACCAGAGGTTGTAAATTCAGGTATTTGATATTCAGGATGTAAAAATAAAGCACCTGTAATTAAAATAACCATTACTAAAAAAAGTAATCCAAAGATAGGGTATACTTTTCCAATAATTTTATCCAAAGGAAATAGTGTTGCAACTAAAAAGTAAATAAAAATTATAACAATCCATAACAATATTGGAGTATCGGTTAAAGTACTAATTAAAGATGCAGAACCAGAAGCAAATACTGATGCAACTAAAATACCAGTTATAATAGTTATAACTGCAATGAATTTTTGAACTGTTTTTCCCAAGTATTTAGAAATAACCTTCGGCATAGTATATCCATCATGTCTTAAGGATAAAAATCCTGAAAAGAAATCATGAACTGCACCAATAAAAATAGTTCCAAAAGTAATCCATAAAAATGCAGATGGACCGAATAATGCACCTTGAATAACACCAAAAATAGGTCCAAGACCAGCAATATTTAAAAAATGAATTAAAAAATTTTTAATTCTGCTTAAAGGTACATAATCAACCCCGTTCTCCATTCTTTGAACAGGAGTAGGACGAGACTCGTCAACACCCACTATTTTTTCTAATATTTTTCCATAAACAAAATACGACATAATTAATAATAATAGACATAATATAAAACTATACATACAACTATTATTAATTTATTATCTATATATAGTTTATGAAAAAATAAAAACTTATCACAACCAATCTAATTTATAATAAGATTAAAAAAAAGAAAAAAGTTTAATAAATAATAAATAGAGGGGAATTTAGATAAAAATAGAGATTAAATAATTAACAGGAATTTAACTTTAAATCAGCATTTTCTATAAAAAGATAAATATTACAAATTAAATAAATGAACAATAAAATAATAGTATAAAACTTTAAATCTTATTAGTAATTATAATATTAAATAATTAGAATTTATTGTTGCAGATTAGATACTATGGATGAAATAGAATTTTTAAAAAAAGAAGAAACACCTGAAAATGTGATTAGACATTCAATTGCAGTATATAAAAAAGCTCTAAAAATCTTAGTAAATTTTCCAGAAGCAGATAAAGAGCTTATTAAAACTGGCGCATTACTACATGATATTGGAAGAAGTAAAACTCATGATATTAAACATGCCGTTGTAGGTGCAGAGATATTAAGAGAAAATAATTATAGTGAAGATGTAGTGCATATTGTAGAGCGACACATTGGTGTTGGAATAAGTGAAAAAGAAGCAAAAGAATTAAAACTTCCTATAAAATCATATGTTCCTGAAAGTATTGAAGAGAAAATAGTAGCACATGCGGATAATTTACTTAAAGGAGATGTAGAAGTAGATTTAGATTTTGTTATTCAAAAATGGAAAAGACAGATTGATAATGCTGATGAAAATATAGAAAAATTAATAGAACTTGACTATGAATTAATTGGTCAGTTTGAAAATAAAGATTAAGTGATAAAATGAAAGTTATATGTTCAAGTGAAGAATCATTATATAGGCCAGAGGCTCTTATGTGGAGAGAGCGTATGAAATTAATTAAACCATTTGGAGATGTTATTGCTATTCTTCCTTGTAGTATGAAAAAACCATATTCTAATTCAAAATCCCATCAACGATTTAAAAGAGCTACTAAAGGTTATCAGGAAGTAATTGTAACTAGTCCTTTTGGTATTTGTCCAAGAGAATTAGAAAATACATTTCCTATAAATGCCTATGATGTTAGTGTAACGGGCTCCTGGAGTGAAGATGAAAAAAGAGAATCTGGATTACTATTAAGAGAATATATTGGAGATACCCCTGCTATAGCTAATGTTTCTGGAGGATATGCAGAAACTTGCATGGAATATTTAGATGGACTAGATATTACATATACTTGTGTTGAAAATCGTCCAACCCATCCTGACTCTATATATAATACACGTATGGAACTTAAAAAATATGAAAAGAAACCAAGACGTGATAGAACATTACATGAACTTAGATCAATTGCCAGATATCAATTTGGTGAAGGTGGAGAAAATTTCATTCCTGATGAAATTGTAGCTAAAGGAATGTTTCATAAAAAATTATATTATAATAATAAGCAAATTGCATATTTAAATAAAGATGTAGGCCTATATTCTCTTAATTTAGCAGGGGGAGAATTACTTAGAGATTTAAATCTTAAAGTAGTAGAAATTGATTTTGAACTTAAAACTAATACAGTATTTTCTGTTGGTATTTTAAAAGCAGACCCATCAATTATACCAAGAGATCAGGTAGTTGTTGTAAAAGATGGTGAAGTATTAGGTGTAGGAAGAGCAATCATTAGTGGTGAAGAGATGGAAAAAACATCATATGGTGTTGCAGTAAATATTAGGCACAGAAGAAAATAATTTTAAAATTCCTAATAATTTTATTTAATTATTTTAAAATTATATACTCTAATCTTTTTAAGTTTATATTTTGAAATTACATATTCTAATCTTTTTAAGTTTATATTTGGAAGTAATATACTCTGGTCTTTTAAGTTTATATTTTGGAAAGATATACTCTAATCTTTTCAAACCTATATAAAATAAGGTTAAAAGCAAATTAATTAATATTAATAGTAATATAGAAGTATTTAAACTAATATAAACTATTAATACCTTATTTACCAAATATAATAACTTTAAAAATATAAATAATTTTTTATAAATAGTATACTTTAAATAGGATTATAAAA
The DNA here is from genome assembly GCF_905235195.1 of uncultured Methanobrevibacter sp. Classification (GTDB taxonomy): domain Archaea; phylum Methanobacteriota; class Methanobacteria; order Methanobacteriales; family Methanobacteriaceae; genus Methanarmilla. Next base: position 28,185 of record NZ_CAJOKH010000037.1, read on the forward strand.
CTAATATTAAAAGTAGTATTTAAATTAACTTAAAATTGGTCATAATAAAAAAATTATTTTAAATATTATTAAAAAATATATTTTAACTAAATTAATAAAGCTAATTTTAATTTATAGATAAACATTTAATTATTTAGAATTTAAATATTAATTCAATTATATAATAAAAACTAAGGTGAGATTTATGAGTGAAGATATGCAAACAGCTATAAAAAATGCAGTTTATCCTGTTTTAGATCCACATATGGGTATTAGTATTGTTGATATGGGGCTCTTAGATGAAATTAATGTTGAAAACGATGAAGTAGAAATTGTACTTAAACCAACTAATCCTGGATGTATGAGTGTTACACGTATTGCAGTACAAGTAAAAGAACTTGCAAGTAATGTTGATGGTGTTGAAAAAGTAAGAATTAAAATTATTGATCATACTATGGCAGATGCTATTAATGAAATGATTAATAAGGATTAAATTTTTTTATATATAAAATCTTATTTTCTTTTTAAAAAAAAAACGAAACTATTATATATAATAAAAATAAAAAATCATTTAACTTGTACTTGTAATGGCTACAAATACATGTTATGAAATATTTAATTCAATTAAAATAGGCTAGTGGCACAGCCTGGTTAGCGCGCACGGCTGATAACCGTGAGGTCGTGGGTTCGAATCCCATCTAGCCTACTTAAAAACTATTTTTATAAAATTAAATATTATATTCTATTTCATATAGGCTAGTGGCACAGCCTGGTTAGCGCGCACGGCTGATAACCGTGAGGTCGTGGGTTCGAATCCCATCTAGCCTACTTAAAAACTATTTTTAAAAAAAAACTTTTAGAACTTATTAATTTTATATTTTAACTAAAAACAGCCAATTATAAAAAAATAATTAACTCTAATAAAATTTATATATCAAAAATCATATACTCTAAGGTACAAAAATGTGGAGTTTAGTTAAAATGTGGGAAAAAGTAGACAAAAAATTCCAAAAATACCCTGCAAGAATTAGAGTTATCCAAAAAATGATAGAATTAGGTATAAGAATTTCTGATGATGGAAAACCATACTGTGGAGATTTAAAAATAAGCGAATCTGCACTTGCAAAAGTCTCAGATGTAGATAGAAGAGTGATTAAATCAACAATAAACCTTATTTTAAAAGATGATGAATTAAGTCCAATATTTAAAAATATTGTACCTGCAGGTACATTACTTAAAAATTTAGCAAAAAATTTAGGACTTGGTGTAATTGAAATAGAAGTCGGAAAAGACAGTAACGGAATACTTGCATCAACCAGTACTATGATTTCAGAAAAAAACATTAATATTAGACAAGCATATGCAGAGGATACTTATCTTGAAAATGCTCCTGTACTTACAATCATTACAGATGAGCCAGTACCGGGAGATTTAATTAATGAATTTTTAAAAATAGATAAAGTGAAAAGAGTTTCTATTTATTAATTAAATAAAAAATAATGATTAAAAATTGAGTAATTATAATAAAAATAGGGAAAAATAAAATTAAGATATATAAAATATTATAAAATAAATTAGAATAACTAATGAAAATAAGAATAAAAAAATATAATTAGCATATTATGAAAATAAATAGAATAAGTAATAAAAATAGCTAGAAATTACAAATAATAAATAAAAAATAATTTTAGTCTATTAAATAGTTTTAATAATTAAATTGAAAATAAAATAAAATTTTTAATTAGAATGGTTTTCTTCCCACTCTTTATCTTCTTCATCTAAAACTTCTAAAAGTTCATCCCATGCTTCAAGAGATTCTAAAGCTGCTTCTTCAGACAATTTTTCTATAGCATAACCTGCATGAATTAAAACATAATCTCCAACTTCAACATCTGGCAAAAGATTAAGTTTTGCAGTTTGTCTGACTCCTCCAAAGTCAGCAGATAATAAACCATTTTCCCTATCAATCTCAACTACATGAGCTGGTGCTGCAATACACATATTTTTCTCTCCTAAAAAATTGATTTTTTTAAAAATATAATAAATCTATTTTAATTAATATTAAATTTGTATTGCAAAAGTATATAAAAATTATTATTTCATAAACATTTTCTGATAATTCCTCATATTCTTAACCTGTGAAGGAACTATAAACTTTCAGTAATAGATATATTTTGATGTTCTCTATATCTTTTGCAAAACTAAGTGGCAGATTCAAATCATTTATCGTATAAGTTAAAAATGTATGTCTGAGAGTGTGTGAGTGGAATTATTCAAAAATATTTTCCATTAACTAATCTGAAATCATCATTTGCAACCAATACCCCCTCTGCATTTTAGCATATTTTTTAAATATTAACCTCATAGATCATACTGAAAGTCTGTCACCTTGTCTGTTGGTGAATAAATCTTTTCTTGTTTTTTCAATTTTTGCTTTTTTCTTTATCTAATAGAATTCAGTGTTTTATGTTGTGATTTATAGTATGTTAAGTATAGTATATAAAATATTAATCCTTTATACTAAAAGGCGAAGTTATATATAAATAAAATAATGAATTGTTATAAATTTATGAAAAAATTATTAAAAAAGTGAAGAATTATACATGTACTTAATAATTAAGTATGAAAATTAGCTTTTAAAATTTATTTAAAAATTAAAATGAAACTAGAAAAATTAGTGGAATATAAAAAAAGGTTAAGAGTGTCCGCCAAAAGCCAAAAATTCCTATTGAAAAATTTATTAAAATGCTTATTTTTTGATTTAAAGTAACGAATTTATTAAAAAATTCTATTTTGGCGGACACTCTTAAAAATAAAAAAAGAAAAAAGGAATAGAAAAATTAATTAATATTTTATTTGATTTGAATCAATATGATATGTATAATTATTAATCGTTTTATCCTTATATTTTATTTCAATATAGGGTGTCCGCCAAAATGCAATTTTTTAATAAAAACTAAAAAATCATCACATCTAATTTCAATTGATGATAAACGGACGTACGTTCACAAAAATCAGT
>NZ_CAJOKH010000038.1 GCF_905235195.1 uncultured Methanobrevibacter sp.
GAATGTATTTTTAGGAGCATTAATCATATCACTAGGATTTAACTCAAAAACAGCAATACAACAATTATCTGAGAACTAAAAAATTCAGGCCCCTAAAAAATTATAATATAAATTAAATAAAATAAATAAAATATAATATACAATATTTAAAATAGAAAATATGAAAGAGTTAGAACTTAGATTGTTTTTCAGCATTTACAAACTCTTTAATATTATCCATAGCCAGTTTAACCATCTCTGGTGAAGGTCCACCTGGAACTTTTCTCATTTTAACATTTTCAAGAGGGTCTAAAGCACTTTTAACTAAAATATCATCAAGATTTAGCTCAGGTAATTCAAGTTCCCGACATACATTATCAACAAAATCACTTGTAACATCAGTCGCTTCCATACCTTGAGATGTAGCCTCATTTACTATACGACCTACAATCTTATGTGCAATCCTAAATGGTATTTTCTTCTCTCTAACCATTATATCTGCAAGGTCTGTTGCAGTTGCAAAGTTTTTACCTGCTAATTCTAAACATACATCCTCATTAAATTTAACTGAAAGTAACATTTTAGAGACAATACTTAAAACAGCCTTAGACTCATAAAAACTGTTCCACAAATGAGGAGTTACTTCTTGAAGATCTCTATTGTATGTATATGGCAATGCCTTAAGCATAGTTAATACAGTTACAAGTTCTCCATTAACACGTGTTGCCTTACTTCTTGCAACCTCTGCAACATCAGGATTTTTCTTTTGAGGCATAATAGAAGATGTAGAACAGTATGCATCATCCATTCTAATAACTGAAAATTCATAGCTACTCCAAAGAATTAGCTCTTCACATATTTTAGATAATGTAGTGCAAAGAGATGACAAATCAAATATTGCTTCTGCTACAAAATCCCGAGCAGATACTCCGTCCATTGAATTTTCAAGATAACCATCAAAACCTAAAAGTTTTGTTGTAAGCTCTCTATTAATAGGAAAACTAGTAGTAGTCATTGCAGCAGAGCCTAATGGATTTAAATTCACACGTTTATATGTATCATCCAATCTTTCATAGTCTCTTTTTAACCCTTGAACATGTGCCATTAAATGATGAGCAATAGTAATAGGTTGTGCATGCTGCAAGTGAGTAAAACCAATAAATACAGACTGCCTATAATTATCAGCCATATCAACTAATTTATCAATGAAATCTAAAATATCCTCTTGCATATCTCTTATTTTTTCACGTAAAACCAGCCGTATATCTGTTGCAACCTGGTCATTTCTTGATTTTGCTGTATGCATAAATCCAGCATCTGGGCCTACAATATCAGTTATATAATTTTCAATAGCCATATGTATATCTTCCACACTATGGTCAAAATTAAGTACATCATAACCTTCTTCTTTAAGTTGTAAGAGTCCTTGTAATATTTTATCTGCAATATCACTATCAATAATACCTTCTTCTTTAAGCATTGTAGTATGTGCAAAGTTACATTTTATATCCGCATAAAAAATCTCTTTATCAGCTTCCAAAGATGAAGTAAATTCAGCAGCTTCATCTGTCATTTCTTTATCTAATCTTCCACTACGTATTTTCAAAAAAGCTCACCTTTAAAAAATAATAAATAAAAATATAATTTTAATAATTAATATAATATTTGTAAAGTTAATATAAATAATTAATTAAATTAGATTAAGAAAATTAGAAAAAACATATGAAAATCACAAATAAATAAGAAAAAATAATAAATAGATTAAAAAAATTAGAAAAAACATAAAAATATAATTTAAAATTAATAAAAAACAAGTGTTAATAAAAGTAAAATAAAAAAAGAATAGAAAAACTGAAGATTACTTAATCTTTGTTTTTCATTTCAGTATATCCACATTTACCACAAGCATATCTATCACCGTGGTCTGCCATGAAAACTCCTCCACCGCAACGAGGACATACAGGATTTTTTCTAACTATTTTATCATCTTCAACATCATATAAACTAGATACTTTCATTTGAAATCCTCCAACTATTCTTCTTCAGCCTCTTCAGCTTCTTCTTCAGCCTCTTCCTCTACTTCTTCAGCCTCTTCAGCTTCTTCTTCAGTTTCAGGCTCTTGATTTTTAAGTAAAACACTTTCAGATTCAATGTATTCTACATCTTCTTTTGTAGCATATACTTTAGCATAACCTAATGCTTTAGGTTCACCATAGTATGGATCGATAGTATCTACAATAACTAAATCTTTTTTAGAATCAAGTTGAGCAACTAATCTGTTTTTAACATCAATAATATTAGGAGTAGCTTCTCCTTCATAATTAATGTAAAATCTGACTTCATTTCTATTAAAGATCTTATTTTCTTTTTCTTCAAATATTTCTATTTCCATAGTTAACCCTCATTAAATTTATTATTGGTTAGCTAATTTATCATTAGAGCAATTGGATTTAGAGATTAAATCTCTTTAAAATCATTGATAAATCTCTGACCTTTTTCTTTTAAATCACCAGCATTTAGTAAAACTAAACCCTCATTTGGCTGTCCATATAATACAGTAGTATCTTCTGGAGCCAAAAGTATAACAGGAAGAACTGCAAGATCTTCTTCCCCTTCAACATCAATTAAATATTTTTCACCATCATTAATTGAATGTTTAATTGCAAATTCTATGGTTGCCCATAGATCATCAGTAATAGTTCCAGGAGGATTTACTGCATGTAAAATATTATTAGTATGATCTAAATTAGAATCGCAGGCATTTCTTTGAATACGATTATCGATTATCCCTATATTTGGATAAATATTATGTGATAGGAGTTTATTTAGTGTATAATCACCTACTGATATTAAAAAATTTGAAGAGGAAATTAAATCTAAAGCATCATCAAATTCAGCATATAAATCTCCAAGAGGAGTTTTTAAATCCCTAATTAATTCTTCAGTAATCTTTAACAATATAAAACCCCATTCATTAAAATTATTTATAAATTATTTAATTTAAATTTAATGATAAATTATTTTTCTTTTGTTTATTTTAAAATTTAAATTTACCCATTATATTTCTTAAAATTTCAACTAATAACCTTTTTTAAATTTGTTTTCTAGAATTTATTAAAAATTTTATAATAAATATAATTGAAATTAGAAATATAGTTTTAATTTAATAATAAATTAAATTTTAAAAGCTTTTTATTTAACTCTTAAAGCATATTCTCCTTTTAAAGTAATACCTGATTCTTCAGCCATTATAGAAGAGTCAGGATTAAGAATAATTAAAAGGCCACTCCAATTATCAGAAGTTGGTATTTTTCCATCACAAACAGGACAAAATTCATTATTAGTAATCCTTTTACATCTAGTACAAGCATTTTCACTCATTTAAATCATCTCATTATGCTTTAGTTTTTTTATTTTTACCTTTATTTTTTGCTGCTTGAATCCATTCAGGTTTTCCTAAAGCAAATTGTCTCATGGTAAGACCAATTTTATTCTTTTTATCTTTAATTGATTTAGCTTTTAAAGATAAAGTGACAATTCTTGCTCTAACTTTATCACTTTCTGTGAGAACTTTATTAGATTCACTTGCAATAAGTGATCCTCCTTTAGGATCATAATTAATAAAATCATCTGTAACTTGAGAAACATGGACTAAACCATCCATAGGCCCAATTCTTACAAATGCTCCAAATTCAGCAATTTCAATTACTTGACCTTCAACAACTTCATGTTGTTCTGGTCTGAAGAAGATTGCAGAAAAAGTAACATGATGGTAAGTTGCTCCATCACCAATGACTAATTTACCTTCACTAATCTCATCAATTCTGAAAACACAAACGAATAAACCTAATGTTTTATCAAGTTTACCAACATAAGATTCATTGAGAGTATCCATAGCAACCTTCTCTAAAGGATCCTTAAATCTATAAGGAGAAATCCTTACCGTATCCTCAATTTTTGTCTCATAATACAAAATAATCCCTCATATTATTTTAGAAATTTAAATAATTTATAAATTTACTAAAAATATTAAATATTATTTAATTTATTTTAATTAATATTTTATTTTAACTTTATTAATATAAATATTATATTTAATATTATTAATATTTTTAATTTTATTTTGATTTTTGAAATAAATAATCTAAATATTTAAAATTTAGAATATTTATTAAATTTGATTTTTAATTTTAAACTAAATTTAAATATTATTTATTTAGTTAAAATATTATTATATATTTAGATAATATTTTTAATTGTAATTTTATCTTATCAATTGAATAGTTCTAATCAATTGCAACATAACGCTTTTGACGTATATATGCTACCTGAATAGATGCTTCTTTAGCACGTTTTTTCAATTGACTGTCATTTGTTGCAAGAATTTTAGATTTTGATATTCTAAGAAGAGCATCATCAACTGACTCTCCATTTAAAGTTGAAACATCCATTATTTCAACATCACCAGATTTTGCAATTTTTAAAGCCATTGCAGCCTGTTTTCTAATATTTTGATTTTTATTTGTCTTTAATCCTTCAAGTTCACTTATAACAAATTTAGGAGTAGTTAATTTATATGAGGGTACAACTTTTTTAAGCTCATCTAAAATATCAATTTTAAATTGAAATATAGCCATGAAAAAATTTGTATCTATAACAACCTCATTAACCATTAAATGCCTTCTAGAAATAATTATTGAAAAATTCAAAATAGTTAAATTAATATAAATTAATTAACTAAAATGAAATGAATAAATTATAAACTATTTTATAATACCAAAACCAATTAATCTCCAACGAGCTCCAACTCTACGACTTAAAGCAACTCTAACATCTTTATCCACACAGATTGGTAATTTTAATTTAACCTGAACTAAACCACCTTTAAGTGATGTGACCATACCAATTGTTGTAGTGGTACCACAGTTAATCATTAAAAGTTCGTTAAGTTTAATTGGAGAAACTTCTCTTTCTTCTTTGGTTCCAACAACACGTTCTAATAAGTTAACTTCCATTTCACAATCAAATAAAACTGAAGGTAATTTATCTTCTTTACCTGCAACTGAACCACTTAATGAATCTGCCTTAGTTAGAGAAGGATCTAATTTGGTTGCAATACCTACAAGTCCACCCGGAGTAACTTTATCTACTTGTTCTCCTCCTGCCTCTAAACCAATAATTTCAGATTTAAGAGAAATCCAATTAGAGTTTTTATCTTTATCAGAACTAGCATCAACACCAGGCCTAATTTCAATTGTATCTCCTATACGAAGTGTACCTTGAACTAAAGTTCCACCAATAACCCCTCCTTTGATTTTCTTAGGAGAAGAACCTGGTTTATTAATATCAAATGAACGAGCTACATACATTAATGGAGATTTTCTAACACTTCGTCTAGGTGTTTTAATATTTTTATCTATTGATTCAATTAAAATATCAATATTTGCACCATGTTGAGCAGAAACTGGTATTATAGGGGCATCTTCGGCACAGGTACCTTTTACAAACTCCTTAATTTCATTATAACTTTCAACAGCCCTCTCACGAGAAACAATATCAATCTTATTTTGAACTACAATAACATCCTTAACACCAATAACATCAAGAGCCATTAAATGCTCTTTAGTTTGAGGTTGTGGACAGGATTCATTTGCCGCTATAACTAAAACTGCACCATCCATAATTGCAGCACCAGATAACATTGTAGCCATTAAAGTTTCGTGACCTGGAGCATCTACAAATGAAACTTTTTTTATTATATCAGTTTCACTACCACAATGTTCACATTCTTCCTTAGTAGTATAACATATAGGCTCATCACATTTAGGACATTTTCTTAAATCAATATCCGCATAACCTAAACGAATAGATATACCTCTTTTAGTTTCTTCACTGTGTGTATCAGTCCATACACCAGATAAAGCCCTTGTAAGAGTAGTTTTACCATGATCAACATGTCCTACTAAACCTATGTTAACATCAGCCTGTACTTTCACAGATTACACCTTATTATAAATTTGTAAATTTTATATAAATTTTAAAAATTTAATTAAGAATAGTAAAAACTATTCTTCATCTTCCTCAGCAGAACCTAAAATATCATCAATTGATTTAGGTCCACGATTTAAAACAACAGTATTAACTTGAACAATATCATCAGATATAGTATCTCCTCTTACTGTTTTTCTTCTTCTTTCTCCAGCTTTTTGAGGTTTGTAACCTACACCACCAGATACTAAAGTTCTTATTCTCCTAGGTCCTGGAACATCACTTCTCATTGCAAATCCATTCTTATCAGATCCACCAGTGATTTTTAAATTATATCCATCTAAACCAAGAAAACTACCATCAAAATCGTCACCAATTTTTAAACCAATGAGATTTCCATCTTCTTCAGTTTCAATTTGGTAAGTTGACTCTTTATCTGAAACTACTACTTTAAATACCACACAATTCCTCCTATTCATTAATTTCAAAATAATTTAATAATTTTTAATATGATTTTTGATTAAAATTTTAATTATTGTTAAAATACTTATATAATATTAAATTTATCTAAGATTCAAACAGTCTTAATTTACCCCAATCAGGTTCATTACGCCTCTTGATTTCTAAAAATTCTTCTAAAGTCTGTAATTCATCTTCAGAAAGTTTATCTTTAAATTCACGATTTAAAACCTTATAATGATTTTCAGGTATATCTACATATAATTCATCGCCCTCATCAAAGTCCTTACCTGTCATAGCCCCATCAATGGCCATAGCAACTTTTTGACCACGAGAAATGAAATGTAAAGATTCACCATTATCTTCCATACTTACTATTTTACCCACAATATGTCCATTTGCATTTATTAATGGATAATTTGGTTTAATAGTTCCGCTTAGAACTTCAATACCACAAATTGCAGGTTTACTTTGTCTGAAAATTAATTTAGGAATAGAAAAAATCTTACCTGGCTTAATAATTGCATCAAGATAAGCTTTTCTTTTAGCTTCTTTTCTTTCTTCAATCCAAGCAACATAATCTTCAGTTAACTGATAAATTACATCTCCTTTAAACATCTTAATATTTGAATCATTTAAATCATCTACTGCTTTAGAATGAATATTAACATTAAATGCAAAAATAACACCATAATCTTCATTTTCATCTAAAGCAATATTAGCATTTATAATATCTCTTTTAGATATATCCCCAATATTAGCAGATCTAATAGGAACTTCCATATCAGTTAATAAATTTACAACAGCTTCAAGTGAACCTAAAGTATCAGCTTTAACTAATACCCCTTCATCTTCAGTATCAATAGTAACATCATCCATTTCCTTTAAAATTTCTTCTTTAACATTACTTTTTTCACTTACCACCTGCATAGGAGATCCAGAAATAACATCATCTAAATTTGGAGCAGAAATTTTTACTCCAGCTGCAGCGGTTACTGAATCAATATTTTCAAATCTATTTTTTGACTCTCTGATTTCCTCTAATGGACGAGGTTTTAATATAGATCGGATATTAGTTGTTAAAACATCCCCTGGAACCATAAGTGCTATATCATCATTTGTTTTTAAAATACCATCATAAACAATAGCATCAATAGTAGTTCCAAGACCAACTTCCTCTTTAACTTCAAGTACAGTGCCTTTAGCAGGTGCATCCTCATGAATTTCAAGTTGAGATGTTAAATATTTTTGAGCAAGACCAAGTAACATAGTAATCAGTTCAATAATACCTTCACCAGTACTTGCACTAATTGGAACAATACCAATTTGAGATGCAAAATCACTTACACGATCAAATCTTTCTGATTGGAAACCTTCATCATGTAATTTAGCAACAAGTTCATATAATTTCATTTCCAAATCTTGTTGAACATTAGGAGCTTGATTGTTGAAATTTTCTGTAAAAGAAGAATTTTTTACTGAATCCCATCCAAACAATTTATCAATTTTATTAGCAGCGACAATAAATGGAGTTTTATACATTTTAAGAATATTCAATGCTTCAAATGTTTGAGGTTTAAAACCTTCATTAATATCCACAATTAAAATTGCCAAATCTGCCAATGCTCCACCTCTTTTTCTAAGGGAAGTAAATGCTGCATGTCCAGGAGTATCAATAAAGAAAAGTCCTGGAATAGTATCTACAATTGATAACTTTTCAACAAAAGGACCACAAATATTAGATATTGTACTCATAGGAATTTCAGTAGCCCCTATATGTTGAGTAATACCACCTGCTTCTTTACTAGCAATAGTACTTCCCCTAATATTATCAAGTAAAGTGGTTTTTCCATGGTCTACATGACCTAATACAGAAACAATTGGTGATCGTATTTTCATCCTTATCTCCACATTTAATTTGTAAATATTAATTAAAAGCTTAACTTAAAAGTTAAAGTTTTAATTATTGATAAATCATTAAATATGATTTTAAATATTATTTTAAATATTAATTAAGTAAATTAATTTTATTCATAAATCCAAGAATTGTCAGACATAGAATAATCAATAATTTCATCTTCATTGAAGAAAAGATTAATTTCTCTTTCAGCAGATACTGGTGCATCAGATGCATGAATAATGTTTCTTCCAGTATCCATACCAAAATCTCCTCTTATAGTGCCAACATCAGCTTCCTGCGGATTAGTTGCTCCAACAAGTTTTCTGATAATACTAATAGCTTCATCCCCTTCAACAACCATAGTAAGTACAGGTCCAGAAGTGATGTATTCAATTAATCCATTAAAGAAAGGTTTGTCTTTATGTTCACCATAATGTTCTTTTGCTAATTCTTCAGGAATCATCCTTAATTTCATTGCAACGATTTTTAAACCTTTTTCTTCAAAACGGGTTAATACTTTTCCCATTAAACGACGACCAACAGCGTCTGGTTTTAACATTACATAAGTTTTTTGAATCATAATTACAACCTACTTAGTTAACAGTTTTTTTAACCCATTTAACTTTTCTTGGTACTCTACCAAGCTTAATCATGTTTTTTTCACATTTACTACTACAAAAGAAATAGATAGAGCCATCTTTTTTGACATACATTTTTCCAGTACCATCTTCTATTTCTTCACCACAGAATGAACAAGTTCTCATGTAAACACCTTCTTAAAAATACTATGGAGTTCTAATTTCTTTAGCTTCTCTAATAGTATCGAGTAACATTAAAACATCACCTTGTCTTACAGGGCCCATGATGTTTCTTGTTAAAATTCTACCTTTGTCTCTTCCTTCGAGGATTCTGCATTTAACTTGCATTACCTCACCAGTCATACCAGTTCTTTTAAGAACTTCTATAACTTCAGCAGGTACTCCATCTTCCATATAATCACCATTTTAACTAAATCGAAAGAATCATCTTTCTACAGAGCTAAAACAATTAGTTTTTAAGTTCTGCGATTTTTTCAACAACTTCATTTACTAAGTCTTCAGCTTCTCCAGCATCTACAATACAAGCTGAAGCAGTACCGACGGTTAAACCTGCAGCTCCACCGACTTTTTCTTTAGTCGCTAAGTAAACATAAGGAATTTCTTTTTCTTCAGCAAGAACAGGAATATGTGCAACAATTTCTGCAGGATCAACATCTTCTGCAATAACGACTAATGCTGCATTACCTCTTTCAATAAATTTAGTTACTTCATTAGTTCCTTTTGCAACTTTTCCACTATTTTTTGCGGTTTCTAAAGCTTCTTCTGCTTTATTTGCAATTTCTTCAGGTGTATCAAATTTTACATAAATTGGTTTTGCCATATTATTTACCTCCTTTTTCATCTGGCTTAAGCCATCCATCAGCAAATATTATAAACAGTAATCTGAATATAATAAACTTGCATTACCCCAAATCTTTTATAAAGATTACAGGATATAATAAAAGTCTATAATTATCTAAATATATCATATATCACTAAATAAATCCCTTAAATTAAAAAATAGAAGGATTATATTTTCAATATTAATATTTTTTAGTTTTAAACACTAGATTAATAAAATTTAGTAATTAATGAAATTCTAGAAAACTAGACATTATATAATATTAATATAATTACTTATAAATGTTTCCTATATTACTATAAAAATAAGTAGATGAATAGTATAATTTTTAATAAAATTAAATTAATTTAAATTAAAATCAACAATTTAAAACTTATACCAATAATAAACCATAAAATTCAATTTATTTAAATCAAATTCCAATAATTTTTTAGAAATAAAATTATAATTTATGATTGAACTATTTGTATTTAAGATTGAACTATTTGTACATAATATATTTATATATTATATATAAATTTATTTATATTTATTAAAACATTATTAATTTTTAATTTTTTTGTATGAAAAAATAGATAATATTAAAAAAAAGAGCAAAATATTAAAATAATTTAAAATATTTCAAGTTTTTAAAAAAAAAATAGTAAGTAAAGAAAAATCTTTACTTATTATTTTTAGAAATCTAGCAAGTTTTACAAGCTAATTTAATATCTTCAGCATTAACAGTTTTTCTACCTGCATGTTTTGCAAAACCTACTGCTTTTTTAGAAATTTCGGTTCCACATTCTTCGATAGCCTCAGCTAAAGCAATTTTTGCTTCATCACTGACTCTGTCAGCACCTGCATTTTTGAAAATTCTGCCAATAGGAGCTATAGGTAATTCCATATTTTCACCTCAATTTTTGTTAAAGTTACTTTATACTTTTTAATATATAAAGATTATGTTAAAATATGTTTAAATTAAAAATATTTTAGTCACTAACTATTATATTAAATGTATTAAATATTAAAATTTTCAATAAATATATAGTATAAAATTTATTGATAAAAAAAAAATTCAACATAAAATAAAATGAAAAATTAAAAAAGTAATACAAGTAAAAAATATTATATTTTTTTAAAGAATATTTTATAAGAAAATAATGAAAAAAAAATTCTAAAATATTTTAATTTAAATTAACATTAATGATTTTAAAAATTTTAAATAATAAAATAAGATTATTAAATTAAACTAATAAATAAAATATTTATAACAATTCTTAAATAAAGAAAAAAAATAATTTAACACAACTTAAAAATAATATAAAATTTCATAATAATTTAATTCATTTTTAAAATTTTTAAAAATTTTTTAATAATTACCTATAATATATAACTTAATTGTACAATAAAAGATAAATCTTATAAAATAATAAAATCTTAATAATAAAACTTTTTAATTAAAAAAAAATAAAAAATATAATTAAAAATTTTTAGAATAATATATAATTTTTAGGATATTATTTAATAATTAAAGAATTTTTTATAATTAAAATCTAAAAAAATATTTAGATGATTTCATATGAATAGAATAAAATATATAGATATGTTAAAATTTGTTGCAATATTTTCTATTGTAATAGTACATGTAAGTGGAATATGGGCTAATGTTGAACTATTAAATCTTCCATTCCATGATCTTAAAGAATGTTTAAGGTTTGGCGTACCTATTTTTTTAATGATTACTGGTTGTTTAGCATTTAATAAAGAAATAGAATTAAGTTCATTTTTAAAGAAAAAAGTAGTAAGGATTGCACTTCCAGTGATATTTTTTACAATACTTGGAATATTGTTATCAGCTTATTCAACAGAACAGCCATTATCTAGATATTGGTACTGTTGGATGGCGTTAGGAGTTTATTTAGCAATCCCCCTTGTCAATGTGTTCATAAAGAATGTTAAATCTAAAGAATTAGACTATTTTATTATAATCTTTTTAATTGCATCTATACTATATCACTTAACATGGAAGATGGGTGTGGACATTGCACTTGATTTAAACTTCTTTATAGGACCAATGTCTTATGTGATTTTAGGTTATTATTTATCTAGGAAAGAATTCAATTTATCTGCAAATAAAATAATATTAATTAGTTTAATTGTGTTTATTGGAGTATCTGTCTTTAAAATATTACACTATGAAACACTTTATTTATATGACAATTTAATGTTAACCTCAAAACTAAGCTTAAGTTTTCCTCAAATCATACAGGCAGCATCTGTATTTTTAATGATTAAATATACCTATGAAGCAAAATCAGGAATATTTGGATCAATAAGAGGTTTTTTAGAAAAAGACATTGTTAATAAATTTATTGTTTCTATATCTGTAGCAAGCTACGGTATTTATTTAGTTCATCTTATAATATTAAGAGGATGGATGGAGAGTGCCCTTAAAAACATTCACTTAACTGGTACTATGACTGCAATTTTAATACTTCTCGCATCAACTGCTTTATTATTAGTATCCGGGATAATAATTACAATTTTAGGAAAAATACCTTATGTTAAGCTGGTCTCAGGATATGCTTAATGAACAAATAAATATAAAAATAATTTAAGGAAGATATATCATCTTCTTTAAAAAATTCTTTTTTTAAATTTAGAAACTTACTTATTTTAATAAAAATTTAGAAACTAGCTAAGAATTAGAAAAAATAAAATTTAAAAAAAAATAAGAAAAAGCTTAAAAAAAAGCTTAATATAAATTAAGGAAATTTTGTATTTCTGGAATTACTTTTTCAAATTTTACACCATAAGAATGTTCAGTATCATCAATTGTTTCTTCAATTGATCTTTTTGTAAATTCTCCTGCAATTTTTGAAGCATCACTAGGAGATTTACCATTTAAGACAGATCCAACAAAACTTGAAGCGAAAACATCCCCTGTTCCATGAGATACATAATCAATTTTCTTATTATAAACAGTTTCCACATCATCTAATTGGTCTTTATCTAAAACAATCATTCCAAGTTCATTCTCCTTATGATTATCTCCTTTTAAGATAACATGTTTTTTAGTAAATGTAGAAAGTTCATTTGCAATTTCCAACATTTCTTCATGAGTAAAATCTTCTTTCCAAGGCCTATGTAATATATAACATGCCTCAGTAGTGTTTGGAAGAATATAATCTCCTAATTTACAATGTTCACCCATTTTATCTGCAAATTCTTGATCAAAACCAAAGTAAAATTCTCCATGATCTGCCATAGCAGGGTCAACAAACACTTTCCCACCAGGTTTAAGTCTTGAATCTATAATTTCTTTTATATATTCAAACTGTTCTATTGATCCAATATATCCAGTATATATTGCATCAAAATATATTCCTTCTTTTTCCCAATGTTTTTTAATAGCTGGAAGATCTTCTGTTAAATCTCTAACCGTATATTCACTGAAACCAGAAGTATGTGTTGATAAAACAGCAGAAGGGATAACTGCAGTTTCTATTCCAAAAGCAGAAATAATAGGTAGTGCAACAGTAATTGAACACTGACCATAACATGATAAATCTTGAATAGTTAAAATTTTTATTGTATCACTCATTTTTTAAGCCTCAATTAAGTTAATAATTATTTATTTATTAAAATTCATATTAAATTCTAATAGATTAAATGGAACTTTCAAAGGATTAATAATAAATCATTATTGAAAAATAAATGAATTTTATTATTATCTTTAATTAATAATATAAATGATATAATATTTATAATCAATTGTATGAAATATATTATTAAAATAATTAATAAGCAATACTTATTATTTTTATAGTATTAATTAATTTTCCTATTTTTTATATATTAAATTCTGTAAAATTTAAAAAATACAATAGTTAAGATGTATAAGTTTTTATTTTTAAAATAAACAAAATTTTTTTTCTAAATTTATAATTTGCTATACATCTTTTGCAATGCTGTCAAGCTAAGATTTTTTTCTGAGATTTTTTAATTTTATTTTTTTCACAAGATTTTTCATTTTATTATTTATATTTCGCTTTGTTTATTCTA
>NZ_CAJOKH010000039.1 GCF_905235195.1 uncultured Methanobrevibacter sp.
TTATCCTACCCATTATCATCATTTATGAAAACAAAGAAAATTAAAAGAGAAAAAAGATTTTTTGATAATCTAAAAGATGAATTATTAAAAAAATTAGACAAATGGAAAAATTTCAAACCAATTAGAGGAAAAATAGAAGATTTTTTCAAATTACTAAAACAAGGACTTAACTTAAGATAAATCCATAAATATACACCAAAATCTATTGAAAAAACAGTATATCTAAATGTATTTTTAGGAACCTTAATCATATCACAAGGATTTAACTCAAAAACAGCCATACAACAATTATCTGAGAACTGAAAAATTCAGACCCCTAAATTAATTTTATTATATAAATTAAAGATAAATATAATTTTTTAAAATTAAATTCATCAATAAAACAAATAAAAATTAAATAAGGATAAAAAGAATTAAAAGATTTAAAAAGAAATAAAAAGATTAGAAAGATTTAAAAGAGTTTAATTTTCAAACATATGAAAATTATAAAAACAGGTATAATATAAGAATTAAAAAAATTAATTAAAAAAAATGTTAATTTAAAAGAGAAAAAATTAAAATTAGAATTTTAATTCAAAGTCAGCTGGTTCTAAGTCCAACTCACCATCTTCAGGAATAATTTCTTTTTCTCTTAAGATTTGCCTTGCAAGTAACCAGTAAACTAAAGCAATAGCTTTTTTACCTTTGTTGTTAACAGGGACACATAAGTCAATGTAACTGAGTAAATTTTCAGTATCACATAAACCTACAACAGGAATACCGTTTTGTTTAGCTTCTAATATAGCTTGACTATCAGATCTAGGATCAGTTACAACAATAACTTTAGGTTCAATGAATTTAGCATATTCCGGATTAGTTAAGGTTCCAGGGATAAATCTTCCAGGAATAGTTTTACATCCAATAACTTCTCCGAATTTTTTAACTGGTGCTTGACCATATAATCTGGTAGATACAACCAAAATATCTTGAGGATCATATTTTGCTAAAAACATAGCTACTTTTTGAATTCTTTCATCAGTTTTCCTAATATCTAAAACATGTAAACCATCGGACCTTACACGGAAAATATATTTTTCCATATCACTAGTTTTTTGTTGAGTTCCAATATGTAAACCTGCTGCTAAATAATTATCTAATTGTATTAAAAGTTCTGACACACTATCACCATCATTTAATTTTATTGTTTTTAATTTTTGAGTAAAATTTTTAAATTTTATTAATTATTAATTATCAATAACTTCAATAGCCATTTCTGGACATACATCCATACATACTTCACATATGCTACATTCATCTTGATTTGTAATAATTATTTTATTTTCATCTATTAATAATATTTCCATAGGACAAATGTCAACACATTCAGCGCAAGATGAACCTTCACATTTATCCTCGTTTATAGTAATTAAAACCATAATATCATGCTTAAATTTAAATTTTAATGTGAATTATTTAATACTAGTCATTGTAGGATCAGATAATTCCTTATAAGTTCATTAAGTTTTGCTATTCTCTCTCCACCAACTGCACCAGTTTTAATAATAGGAGAACCCCATGCTACAGCTAAATGTGCAATTGTCTCATCAGTAGTTTCACCAGATCTATGTGATACTACAGGAACAACATTATTTTCTTTAGCTAATTTAACAGTTGCATAGGTTTGAGATAATGAACCTATTTGATTTGGTTTAATAATAATTGCATTAGCTGCCTTTTGTTCTATACCTTTTTTAAGGATTTCACTATTTGTAACAAATAAATCATCACCACAAATAAGACATTTATCTCCACATGCTGCAGTTAATTGTGAGAATCCTTCAAAATCATTTTCATCAAATGGATCTTCTACATAAAACATTCCATATGTTTCAATGATATCTTTAACATATTCTACCTGTTCACCAATATCTCTTTCTATTCCATCTTGACCATATACATATTTACCCTTATCATTGTCCCAGAATTCAGATGAAGCCATATCAAGTGCAGGTTTTATTTCAAATCCAAGTTCATTTGATACTTCTTCACATGCTTGTGTTTGAATCTCTAATGCAGTATCATTACTTACATTAGGTACCCATCCACCTTCATCACCTTTACCTCCTGT
The DNA here is from genome assembly GCF_905235195.1 of uncultured Methanobrevibacter sp. GTDB lineage: Archaea > Methanobacteriota > Methanobacteria > Methanobacteriales > Methanobacteriaceae > Methanarmilla. The sequence continues at coordinate 2,108 of NZ_CAJOKH010000039.1, forward strand.
AAAGTTTGAATCCTTAAGAGAAATTAATTCTTTAAGTTTTTTATGAACTGAAACATTAGCAAAGACAGCTTCAGATATATTTTTTGCACCAACAGGAACTACTAAGAATTCTTGAATATCTGGCGCATTAGAACCTGCATGAGCTCCGCCATTCATCATGTTTCCAAGGGGAAATGGCAGTTCATTTTTCATATTTCCCCCTAAGAATTTGTATAAAGGTAAATTGTAAGATGATGCTGCAGCTTTAGCTGCTGCCATAGATACTGCTACAGTAGTATTACCACCAATAATAGACATATTATCTGTTCCATCAACTTCCCTTAAAACTGAGTCAATGTCAGATAAATATTCAGCATCCATTCCAATGAGTTCAGATGAAATAATATCTTCAATTTCGGCAATGACTTTATCTACTCCACCTTCAGGAAAAGACATTACTTCCCTAGAACCAGTGCTGGCCCCGCTAGGTGCAGCAGCCCTACCTATACCATTCCAAGTAATAATCTCTACTTCAACGGTAGGATTGCCTCTAGAATCCAATATTTTTCTAACTCGGACATCTTCTATAATACTATCCAAAAAAACACCTCAAGTGCATATTCAATTTATTACCCTAATATCTATAATGAGATTATTTTAAAAAAAATAATCATTTAAAAAACAGTATTTTCTTTTATAGATCCTTATGATATTTTTTATTTATTTTTTTATATGATTAAATCTATTAAAAAATTTAAAAATTCAATCATAGTATTTATATTAATAAACTAAGTATTTAAATTTTTAATTGGATACTTTGTTTATTAATACTATAATAGTTTTATTAAATAATTAAAACTAAATTATCTAAACTATTTTATATTATATAAAATAATTTATAAATCTAATTATTTATTTTTTAATAAATCAATAAAGACCCAGATTCTAAGAATTATCATTAGGTTCTTCAGTTAATATTTCTCTTAGAACATCTAAAGGTAAAACATTAGCTTCTAATTCTTGATAAGCTATGTCAATAGGATCTAATGAACTATTAACTTCAACTTGTGGTTCTGCACCCATAGAAAGTTGAATAGCTCTTGCACCTAAAATTCTTGCTTTTTCAAATCTGGTTAAATCTTCTCTAGTCATTTTTTTATCTCCTAAATTAACATACCTATTAAATTAAAAGAATTGAAATAAAGATTTATAAAAAAAATATTCCTATGTTTTTTATAAAAATCTTATTTAATTGAAAGTTTAAAGACTTATAAAATCTTTATTTAAATGAAAATAAATAAACTCATTAATTAATGAAAATTATTTATTTATTCCCAAGTTTGAACATGAGAAATCAACATTCTTCTACAACAGTACCTGCTTAAACCAAGATCATCCAATATATCTTTAGAATTTTCACCATCTTCTAATCTTCTATTATATTCATCAAAGTATGCAGATACTGGTTTACCACAACTAATACATCTAATAGGAATCATTTTAAACCATCTATTTCCGTTTTTTTTTAAATAAAATCTTTTATTAAAATAAAAATAAATTTAATTATAAATAATCAAGGATTAATAAAAATAAAAATTTTAAATAATAATTAATTAATTAAAATTTAAATTTCTAATTAAGCCCGGATGATAAAACAAAAAAATAACTAAATTACCTGTAACTTTTTTGTTTACGAGCTCTAGCTCCAGGACCACCGTATTTTTTAGGTTCGGATCTTCTTGGATCTCCTACAAGCATAGTTCTATCATAATGTACATATTTATCTTTTAAATCCATATCATTAGTATATTGAACTAAACCTTTTGCAATAACCATACGAGCAGCTTCAGCTTGACCCATAACTCCTCCACCTCTAACTCTCACAGTGATATCCACATTATTGACAATATCTCCTGCAATATCTAAAGGTTCTTGTAATTTTAATCTTGCAAGTTCTGGAGAGTAAAGTTCCAAAGGTTTTTTATTGATTCTTATTCTACCAGTACCTTCTTTAACTGTACCTCTTGCAATAGCAGTTTTACGTTTTCCACTAGTATGAACAACTTTCATAATCACACATCCCTAAAACATTTAGAATTTAGCACCTAATAATTTTGAAATTTCGCCTAATTCTATTCCTTTTTTAACATTCTCGTATTCTGCTTGAGGAACTGAACTAAGTTCAGAATCTGCATATTCTGCAGGAACCCCAACAAAAGCTTTTAATCCTTTGTATGCTGTTCTACCTTTGGTTTTTTTCATAGGCAACATTCCTCTTACAGTTCTTCTAAATATATCATCTGGTCTGTGAGGATATTTAGGACCTAAATCTCTAGGGTTTGAGATACTTTTCCTATCTACTCGTTGTTTATATTTTGCATAAGCCCAATCCTTATTACCAGTAATCATTATTTTTTCAGCATTAATAACTATAATTTCTTCACCATTGAGAAGTGATTTACTTACTACACTAGCAAGTCTTCCTAAAATGCATCCATCACCATTAATAATCATAATAACACCACTGCTAATTTATTCCATAATCCTAATTTTACTACCTTTAGGATTTTCTTCAAGAATTTCACTAATAGTAAGGCATTTTCCTCCAGCGCTATTAATTTTTTCAACAGCAGTCTCGGAGAACTTTAATGCTGCAACAGTTACTTTTTTATCTAAATTTCCGTTTGATAAAACTTTACCAGGAACTAAAACTACCTCATCTTCATGAGCATATCTATTAATTGAAGATATATTAACTTCAGCAGTTCTTCTATTAGACCTTTCAAGTTTAGATGCAACAACTTTCCATATAGCTACATTCTCTTCATTAGATTTTTTTCTGAGAGTTCTAATAAGTTTAATAAGGTTAGGATTTGTTTTATATACTTTCTTAACCATTATTTATTTCCTCCTTTACTAAATTCAATTAGCTCATCTGTTTTAGCTGATAAAACATCACAAGCTTTTAATAAAACCTCTTTTGGAGGCATTGATCCATCCGTTTCTATCTTAAAAATAAAATTATTTTCTTCATATCCAACTTGAATATAATCATTGACACAAGCTCTAACACAACTTTTACACATTGAACAATTCTCAATATCCAATACTTTAATTTTTTTAGATCTTTTATCTGATTTTAAAATACCTTTTGGACATTTTGAAGCACAATCATAATCAGGGTCTACATCAGTATTAAAAGTTATTTTAGGATATTGTTTATATGCACAAACAGTAGTTGGCATCCATTTAGCATGATCTTTACCAAAACCTAATTTAGCTACAGCTTCGAGCTCAATTTCTTCATTTTCTTTAAGAGTTACTAAAGGGATTGTGTCATAAACAGGTTTGATATTAGGGTCAGAAGAGACTAAATCTTTAGAATAGACAACTCCAGGTCCTTTTTTAACTAAAGTGAATGAAACACTACATTTTGAACAATAATCTTCACAATCGCATTCATCACCAATAACTAGACCTTCAATAGACTTCAAATCTGAAATTAAAGGAGTTAAACCTAATCTATGAGCAAGTACTTCATCAAACATTGCGGAATCATTTTTAATAATATTAACATCCTCAATCGCTAATTTAGGAACAGACATCATTGCAGTTCTTCTAATAGCATTGACAAAAGGTACATTTGCATCACGGATAATGAAAATAATTTCATCATCTTTTTTACTCTTGACTTCAATCTCCATTTTAAAAAACCTTCTTATACTCTTCTACCCCTTTTACCACCAGGACGACCAGTACCATCGTGAGGGATTGGAGTTATATCTTCAATTTTACCAATTTTAATACCAGCTCTTGCTAAAGCACGGATAGTTGCTTGTGCACCTGGACCCGGACTTCTAGGCCCATTTCCACCAGGAGCTCTTACTTTAATATGTAATCCGATGAAACCTTTCTCTTTAGCATCTTCAGCTGCACGAGTTGCTGCTTCCATAGCTGCAAAAGGAGAGGATTCTTGTCTATCAGAACGTACAACTTTTCCACCAGACCATTGAGTAATAGTTTCAGCACCGGTAATATCAGTTACAGTTATAATAGTGTTATTAAATGATGAATAAATATTCGCTATTCCCCATTTTTCATCTTTTGCCATAGTTACACCTACTATTCAGATTTTTCATCAGCTTTCGCTTTGTTATTATTATATTCTTCAATTTGTTTAGCTACAGATGAGTTACCGTAGAAACCTACAACCTCTTCTTCTCCTCTTTTAACCATATAACTTGGAGAATCTATTTTTTTACCATTCATAGCAATATGACCATGAACAACAAACATTCTAGCTTCTTTAGCAGTACGTGCTAAACCTTTACGGTAAACAACAGTTTGTAATCTCCTTCTTAAAATATCCTCAACATTTAAATTAAGAATGTCTTCAAGATGAGCATCTTCAGATAAAACACCGATTCTGACTAAGTGCCCTAATAATTCATTTTTTTCTTCAACAGCTTGATCTTGAGAAAAACCAAGTAAATACCTTGCTTCCCTACTGTATTTCCTAACTAAAGTATCAGCTTTCCAAATTTCTTTTTTATTTTTTAAGCCGTATTTAACCATTAACTTGTTTTCTGATTTGATTCTTTCAGCATTCCAAGGATGAGGAGGGGTATTATATTTTTTTCTTGCTTTACGTGGATGTCCCATAATAATATCTCCTATATAATTATTATATCATAAAATTTCATAAGAATAATTTTAAAAAAAGTTATTAATCCTTATCTGCTACGACTAACACCTACAGAAGAACCATGTCTAAATGTAGATTTAGTCCTTTGACCTCTAACAGGTAAGCCAACTTCGTGTCTTCTACCTTTATAACTTCTGGACTTTTTCATTCTGTTTAAATCATCTCTTAAAGTCATATCAAGATCAGATTCAATTAAATGAGTAGTTTCACCAGTAGTATAATCGTTTCTCCTATTTAACATCCAATCAGGTATGCCAAATTTCTTAGGATCTTCTAAAATTTCTTCGATTTTTAATACATCTTCATCAGATATATATCCGACTTTTTGATCTAAATCGAAATCTAAGATAAGACCGATAGTTCTAGATAAAGACAAACCAATACCTTTAATATCAGTTAAAGCATATTCGAAAGTTTTATTACCACTTACGTCCTTTCTTGAAATACGTACTAAATGTTTAAATTCTTCATCTGCCATTTTATTAACCTCCATATTTTTAGAGCGAACCTATGAGATGAATATAGATTCGAATATTTTGTAAAATTTTCTTAAAAACTTAAAGTAAATTAAAAAAAGTTTTACAAAACACAGTTTTTACAATCAAAAACTTAGATTAAAAGCAATCTAAGCATACAAATTATTAGTTAATTACAATTATTAAAAAAATTAAATTAAAGAAAATAACTTAGAGTTAAAATCATAAAAAAAATTAAATTAATAAATTGAAAATTACCAATAAACGCCGAGACTGGGATTTGAACCCAGGAGGAGAGATCTCCACAAGATTTCCAGTCTTGCGCCTTACCAGGCTAGACTATCTCGGCATTAAGTATCATAACCATCTTAGTACATACAAGTGTTATAAATACCAATTAAAAAAAATAAGTTAATAAACTTATACCTATTACATATTAATATAATAAGATGTAATAATATTATAAATTTTTTATATATAAAGGTTTGGATAATTACTACAATTTTATAGAAAAAATAGATTTCCTAAAATAATAAAAAATTTTAATAAATGATTCATGGAATATAATAAAATTTAATTAATTATTTCAAATAATAGTAATAAAAAATTATATACAGATTATTTCCAAGAAACCGGATAAATATCCTCTTCCATAAAAATATGATTTGTAGTTAAAACAATGCCACCATCAGCTTCTATAATTTCTTCAGAGGAATATCTACTAATTCCAGAACCTATTAATTCTTGTTTTAAAGTAAAAATAGCAACATTATCTCCTGAGCGGATATTATTAGATAAAATTGATATTCCCCCTGCTGCAAGATCTGCTCCATGAGTAAGTGATGCAACAGTAGAATCTTTAACATAAATCTTAGGCATATGTGCTGCTGCCTCTTCCATGGGCATAATAATTTTTCGAATTTCCTCTTCACTATCTTCATGCGTATAATAATAGTATGCATCAGTTAAATCTTGAAGAGTAACAAGATTATTATCTTCACTAAAAGAACCAACTTGAGTTCTTCTAAGTTCTGCCATATGGGCACCACAACCTAAAGCCTCACCTATATCATGACAATATGTTCTAACGTATGTTCCAGCTTCACAACCTATCCTAAATAAAACATACCTATCTTCAATTTCTGCAATGTTTGCATAATAAATATTTCTTGCACGTAATTCTCTTTTAACCGCTGATTTAACAGGTGGCATCTGGAATATTTTGCCTGTAAATTCATCGAATATTTCTCTAATTTTATCTTCATCTAAAGATGCATGAATATTCATAAGACATACATATTCCTTAGCTGCAGAGGATAAAAGTTGAATAGAACGAGTAGCAGAATTAATTCCCATAGGTAAAATCCCAGTAACCTTAGGATCAAGAGTTCCTCCATGACCTGTTTTATTAGCATTTAAGATTTTTAAAACCCAAGAATCCACTTCATGAGAGGTAGGACCTGAAGGTTTATCTAAATTAATAACTCCTTTATTAATATGCTCTTCAATAGGGCGTTTGTAAGGGTCTAATCCATATTTATAATCTGTTTCACTATGAGATTTTTCAATGAGTTCTGCCATTTTTACACCATAATATAATTTGAATAAAACAAATAATAATCTTTACTATTATTCGAATTTATAGAAAATTACTAAACTTTTATTATACTTGTTTATAAATGATTTATAATAAAAATTTGGTAAACATCTACAAATAAAAATAAAATTAGTAAAATCTAAAGTGATAATATGAAAATATTAAATATATAATTTAATAATAAATAAAGAGAATAGTAAAAAATCTTAAAAGTAGAAGTAAATTAAAATTTACTAATAGATCTATAGAAAATTAATAAAAGCTTAAATTAACATTATATTAAAAATTATTTGAAAGAAATAAAATTAAATTATTAAAAAAACATTATAAATTAAATTATAATTTAATTTAAATATATTTGTGAATTATTATTAAAAAAAAGATTGATGAAATTTATAAAACAATATAAATTGTTCTATAAAGATTCTAAAGCTGCTTTAACTGCTTCAATATCACCAGAAACTTCAACAGTGTCAGCAGTAGGTTCTAAATGGTTAATATTACAACGTCTATTTTTAACATCAGTACCTACAACTTCTACAAAACTTTCATCAATTACTTCAACAATTACACATTTTTCGCCAGCTTCTCTACCAGCAGTTTTAACACATACTCTACCAATTTCGATTGATGCCATTATATCACCTTTAAAATATTTAAAATAATTTGGGAAATACTTTTTGGACTAAATGAATCTGAATTTAAAACTACATCATAAACATCATAATCATAAACATCAATACCATGTATTTCCTTATATCTTGAAGCTTCACTTTCTTCTCTTATTTTAATTTCATTTGCGGCTTGTTCTATAGACTTTGACTCTCTATCATGAACCCTTTCAGCACGTATTTTTAATGGGGCTGTTAACCACACTTTAAGATCTGCTTCAATAAAATATGCTGATAATCTACCTTCAACAATAATGTTTCCAGATTCTTTAGCAATATCAGCTTGTCTTTTATCAATTTCTTTATCGATGTCTGTATTATTTTCAGCGAACTTACTAAATTCCACTGCAGTCATCTCATGTTCTTTAGCCATATCCCTAAATATGGCTCCAGTTGATAAATAAGGAATATTAAGTTCTTCTGATAATACTTTTGCTGCAGTTGTAGTTCCACTACCTGCAGGACCACCGATTGTTATAATCATTATTTCCTAGCCTCATTTTTGAAATGCTTACGAGCACATTTAGGACATAAGTTACCACCAAATGGGCGGTTTGGTCTTTTTTGAGATTTGGATAATTTATTAATTTCATATGGACGACCACGTGGGACACCATGTAAAAGTGCTCCACACTCTGCACAAACATGCTTAGCAGGTTTTTTCTTTTTATACCTTAAAACATTTACTCCACCAGGAGTTCTTTTATTCATTTTTCTATATGAATGAGATCTAAACCTATTTGCAGGCATTATATCACCTAATTAACTTTATTTTTTTTAATACATTAAATTTGAATAAAATAATATAATTGAATATTATTATTTATTGAAATAATTATTAATAATATTATATTGCTTTTTGTTATTAATAAACATGAGTTTTAAAAAATCTTTAGATTATATTCTAATAAGTAAAATAAAAATAAAATTTAATTAAAAAATCAAAATTAATTGAACAATTAACAATGATTTTAAAAATTAAAAAACTATTTAAATTTTACTAAAATCCTTGTTCGAATCCCATATATTTTCTTAGTATTTGAGACATTCCAAATGTACAAATCATATACCACATTAACCAACCAATACTCCATGCTGGAGCAAGTGGATTAACTGCACCATAACCTGGTATGAGAGGACCTATAAAATGGAATACCGGTACTAATGTACAATAATAAACAAGAGGTGGTAAGATTACAACAGTATGTGAAACAGCAGAAAATCTCATCCAATAAAATACAAGTAAAATTGGAATCATAGTAGCAATCATTGGTTTAAATTGCTGAGTCATCATCTTACTATTTTTCTGCATCATTTCTGTTTGTTTAGCTTGCATTTTAGCAATTTGCTTTTGATCACCACTTTGTTGAGCTTTTTTAAACTCATTTTGGAATTCTTTCATTTCTTTTTGGTTTTTAGCTAATTCTTTTTGATCCACCAAATATTTATTCGCAACCGTAGTAACAAGAGAAACAATAAAAGATATTATTAATATTGTTAAGATTGGATTATTTGGTGTAGGATCATGAGCTAAAATAGGACCAAAAATACTGTTCATAACACCAATTATTGAATCAAAAAATCCTGACATATTATTACCTCATAAAATTAAAAAATTTCGATTATTCTAAAAGTTCAACCATTTTTCTAATTGTAGAATCTAAATGATTGTCATGATTTTCAATTATTTTAACAGTAGCACCAGTCAATGTTGCATAAGCCATTGCAGCGGCCCTATTCATTTCTTGGTGAAGTTGAATATCTTTGACTCTTTCAACATCCCTTTCACGAGTATCATCATTAAGTCTTCTGTAAATAATCTCATCAGGGTTAGCTTCAACTAAAATAAATAAATCAGGATTTAAATCTTCAAGTACCCATTTAGGAAGACCTGGAAGGAATCCTTTTGGAGTACTAATAGTACAATGAGTATCAACAATAACATTATTACTTTGAGATTCTTCACTAATTTTAGCTGCAGCTTGCTTTTGAATATTTTTTTGAGTTTCAGGAGATAATTTTCTTAATTGATCTCTATTTTCAACAACATTATTATCAATAGCAATCTGAGTCATAACATCCCCATAATTTAAATGAAGATAATCAACTTTTTCTAAAGTTTTATTAAGTATTGTTGTACTGCCAGAGCCTGGAATACCAGTCAAAACTACTAATGTCATTTTTCTACCTCAATTAATTTTTAAATTATTAATAATTTTATTAAATTATTGTCCTAAGAAATTTCTTAACATTGGATGCATTTCCATAAGTTGTTCTTGAGCAATTTCCTCATATAACCTATAAACAATACCTACAGTAAGAAGTACCCCAGTACCTCCACCAAGAGCTCCAGTTAAATCAGCACCAAATGCTAATAATCCTACAAACAAACCTCCAAGAACGGTTAATGCAGGAATATATTTTTTCATAATCTTATATAATTGTCTTTTACTACTTCTAAAACCAGGAATTTGTATACCTGATTGATATAATTTTTTAGAAACTTCTCTAGCATTTAATCCACTAATTTCAACCCATAACCATGAGAATAATACACAACATGCTAAGTATATAATTGCATAAAATATTACTCTAAGAGGATTAGTTAAAATTACACTTAAACCTGAAGGAGTAGATAACCATAATGCAAGACCACTAACTGCTTTACCTTGTTGTACTTGACCTAAAATAGGGAAACCAACTTTTTGGAAAATACTTGCAATTAATGAAACATTAACTAAAAGTGCACTAGTTAAAATGACTGGCATATTACTTGCATAGATGAATTTTAAAGGATATTTTCCTACTGCTCCTCTAATTCTTCCATGACCTTTAACTTGACCATGAGAAATAGGAATTTCTACTCTCATACTTTCTCCATATACTGCAACTAAAAATACAACGATAGTAGCAAATAATGGGATTAGTACTGTAAAGTCAGGAGCCCCTGCAAATAATGCTTGGATAAATCCTGGAATAATTCCTGGAAGAGCACCACTAGCAGTCGGGATAAAATTAAAAGTACCTACGACAATTTGTTCAGCCACACCTGCTGCAATAAATAAACCTATTCCACTACCGAATCCCCATTTAGAAACAACTTCATCAAGGTATAAAATCAAAACAGCACCAATTACAAGTTGTAATAATAATACACCGAAATAAGAATTGTCAATAGGAGATAAACTTCCTGTTAATACTAAAACAATAGCTTCGAATATAGTAAAAAGTATTGCTAAAATTTTTTGAGTACTTTGGAAAAGGGCTTTATCATGGTGAGTAGATAAATCTAAGTTTAATAATTTAGCACCAACTAATAATTGAAGAACAATTGATGCTGTAATAATAGGTCCAATACCAAGGGTAAGAATAGAACCAAAACTTCCAGCCATAACAGCCCTTAATTGCGCAAATTGATCTACTGCACCTGAACTTAAACCATACAAAGGTATTTCAGAAAGAATAAAATATAAGACTAAAACTAAAATAGTCCATTTAGCTTTCTCCTTAAAATCTTGTCTATGTATAGGAGCTTTAACTTCAGGTAAAAATTTAAAAATTGGAGTTAATACATCTAAACTACTCATAGTTTACCTCGATCATTAAATTCTTCTTTAATTTTAAGTTAATGAAAATTTTTTACTAATATAATATTAATTAAATAATAATAATAAAATAATAAATAAATAATAATATTTACAATTCAATATTTACAATTCTACTGCTTCTCCACCTGCCTCTTCAATTTTGAACTTAGCAGATTCGGAGAATTTAGGAGATTTAACAACTAATTTTTTACTAATGTTACCTTTAGCTAAAACTTTATCATAACCTAAATCAGTTACATCAATAACAATAGAATCTCCCTCTTTAGCAGCTAATCCTTTTTCAATTAAAGCATCACTTTGTTCTTCCAAGTAACTGATGTTTACAGGATTAACTTTTTTAATCATTTTTTGAGGTCTTTTGAAACCATATTTTCCAAAGTAATTTTTATTTTCAATTACAGTTTTGGTCCAATGTTGTTTTCCAGCACCTGCTTTACCTCTTCCACCTTTGTTACCATAACCTCTACGATTTTTAACAACTCCACCACCATTAGTTCTGGTTCCTCGTTGTTTAGTAATTTTACGTTTTTGTCTAATCATATTAATCACCTAAATTATGCCATTCTTAAAGCAAGATCATTAATATCTTCACCACGGTAACCTAAAGATCCACCTTCAGTAACAGGTTTTCTAATTCCTTTGTAACCTTTTCTAGGAGGGTGGAAACGGAATACAGGTTTCATACCAACATCTTGTGCTTTGACTTCACCATCTATTAAAGCATTAGCTAATTCTTCGATAGATTTATAATCAGTATTTTCTTGAAGGTATTCATCACTAATGTGTACATCCCCAACAAGTCTACCTCTTTTAGAGATAATTTTACTTAAAGTTTCAACATCAACTTCTCCCCACGTAATATAATCTTTAGCTTTTTGGAGCATACCTTTGTAACTGTCATTTTCATCAATTAATACAGCATGGCTAATTCTATTGAGTCTTAACATGTCCATAGTATCAGAGATACCTTTTTTAACACCAGTTCTTCCTCTAATTCTTATTACTAAAAACATAAAATCACCATCTATTTGGATATAACTCCCATTGCTTTAAGATCATTTTCACTTGCTTTAACTTTACATACTTCTTTTAATGCATCAAAAACTGCATTTGCAAAGTTAATAGTAGTTTGAGTTTGACCACTAGTTTGAGACCATACATCTTCATAACCTGCAAGAGACATAATGGTTTTACCTACATCACCAATAGCAAGACCTACACCTGCAGGAGCAGGCATAAGAGTAACATTTACAATTTACACTACCAGCTTTACCGTAGACTTTGAAAGGAACAGTGTGTTGTCTTCCACAAACACAACCCCAATCCCCACAACCTCTTCTAACTTTGATAATATTATATTTAGCATTATCAACAGCTTTTCTAATTGCAGGACCTACTTCTCTAGCTTTACCTTGGCCTAAACCAACATAACCGTTTTTGTTACCAACTGCAACAATAACTCTAAAATTAACTTTTCTACCAGATTTGTGCATTCTTTGAACTAAGTTAACATCCATTACTTCCTCTTCTAAATCAGGGAGTAATGCATCGATAATTTCTAATTCCATTATTGAGAGACCTTTTTCAAATATTTCATCAATATCAGTAATGGTTCCATCTTTAACCATTCTACCGACATTGGTCTTAGGTTCCCATTCTTCCATATTAAAACTCATATTTATACCTCAGCCTCATCAATTTTATTTAAAATTTCATTAAAATGATTAGGTAAATCAGCAGGTTGAAGACCTCTTTCAATATATTGTGAGAATTTTTTATTTACTTCATCTTCACTTAATGATTCTGCATAATCTGCAATAGATTGACCAGTTACACGATCATCTTCTGGAAGAACAGATTCTCCATGAGGAACTTCTAAACCAGCATCAACTGCCCCTTTAAGAGCAGCAAAAACTTTTGAACCTTTGATAGAAGATTTTAATCCAATATCTAATACTGCATAATCAACATCTGCATTTAATGCTTTTTTAGCACATAAATAACCAGTTAAGTATACTGCACTAGTATTTTTAGAACCGCCTAACCAACCTAATTTTCTAAGTTCTTTACTGTGAGCTGATACAACGGTTTCATCTCCACCATTACGAATATTTATAATTTGAACAATTACATTAGCGTTAGAAACTCTGACAACTAATCTAGGTGTATCTAAATCAGCTAATCTAAATCTTTGAGCATAGTCAGTTTTTCCTTCTCTTCTTCTTCTAAATGCTACTTTATAATTTGAACCTTGTGCCATTCTATTCACTCCTAGTTTTTAATCATATCATGGTCACGAGCATAGTTTTTCATATAAGATTTACTTCTAAATGCTCCACCTTTTGCCATTTTATATAATTTTCTATATGTAGTAGCATCGATTTCTCCAGCATCACGCATATCCCTTAAATCAGTTCTTAAAGCTCTGATAGTAGACATCCAAGCTTGTTTTTTAGGAGTTCTTGCGTGTTTTGCTCCTTTAACACTACCTTTACCTTTACGTTTTCCTTTTTTCTTTTGTTGTGCTATTTTTTTAGACCTGTAACTGCTAATACCAGTTTTAGGTTTAGCTTTAATAGCCCCTTGATTGATTAACTGCCTAACTCCATCTCTAGTAATAGCCCTTGATACTTCTTCTATTTTTTCTGGATCAATCCATACACGGTTGAGTCCTACTTTAAGAATATCTGCAGCTAATCTTTTTTGAGTAGTAAGATTCATTAATTAACCTCCATTTATTAATACTACTTAAAATATTTAAGTCCCCTTTATAATAAAATAATATTTATAATAAAAGTAAATTGAATAAAATTATTTGTTTAAAACTTTTATTCCAAGTTTTAATGCTTTTTCTAACATCACAGATTTTTTATTTTTACCGATAGAAGAACTTATTCTAGCAGCTTGAGTTGCCGGATCTAAGTTTTCTAATTCTTTTAAGTTGTAAACAAGAACATCTTCATAACCTGAAGGGTGTAAGTTCCTAGCTTCTTTAGGAGATCCATAACCTATTGCAGGCATTTTTGGCTTTCCTGCTTCATATCTTCTCATTTTACTAGTTCTTCCTCTAGGTTTTCTCCATTTATCTCCAAGTTTTTTATATCTAGCGTATTCTTGTCTTTTAAATTGTTTACTCATCGACTATTCTTTACTAACTAAATAAATTCCATCTTGGAATACCCTAGGATCTTTGCCTTTAATTTTAGTTGCTTGTTCTAAGTTAGCCATAGTTTGACCAACATGCTCTTTATTAATACCAGTTATAATAACTTGGTCCCCTTTAACTGTAACTTTTGTATCGTCTCCAACAATTTTGGAAGTCCTTGGGTGTCTTTCACCTACGAAATTATCAATTGTTACAGTATTACCATTAACTTTTACAGTCATTGGAAAGTGTGCAAAGACTATTTTCATAGTGTATGTAAAACCATCTGTTACACCAATCATCATATTGGAAATATGAGCTTTGATAGTACCAATCATAGATTTATCTCTACTTTTTGGAAAATCAACATCTAAAACTATTTTACCATCATCTTCGGAAATTTTTATATTAGGATAGTTAAATTTCCTACTAAGTTCACCTTGAGGTCCTTTTACAGTGACCTCTTCATCTAATATAACTTCAACGCCGTCAGGGATTTCAAGTTCTTCCCTTAAAGCTGCAGCTAATACCATTTTTAATCACCTAATACATGTAAGCCAACAAACGTCCACCAATTCCTTTAGATTTAGCATCTTTATGAGTCATAATTCCTTCAGGAGTAGTGACTATTAATATACCGAAATTTTTTGCTGGCAAATATCTTTTTTCAAATTTTTCAAATTCATCTTTTTTAACAGCATGACGAGGTTTAATTACACCACATTGATTGATGTTACCATCTAATTCAACTTGGAATATACCTGCTTTTTCGTCATCAACATATTCAAAATTACTAATATAATTCTCTTTTTTCATAACACTTAAAACATGTCCAATTAATTTGGATGCAGGACGAATAGTACAAGTAGAATTTACTTGTAACTCATTGTTCCTAATATTAGTTAAAGCATCTGCAAGAGGGTCCATAAGAGTCATTTAATACACCTCTAATTATATTTTTTAAATCCTATTTTAGGAGCTACTTCTCTAAAACATTGTCTACAAAGATTGATACCATATCTACTAACCATAGCAGAATGATCTCCACATCTAGAACATTTTTTAGAACCTCTACCATATTTTCTTGCCACAGTATCACCTATTTATTCGTCTTCTCCTTCTAAGTCAACATAGTTAACATTAAAGTTTTCTTTCATATACTTCATAGTCTCTTCTTTAGTAATTCTGTGTCTTTTAGGAACTTTATGACTTTGGATTTTTCTTCTGTTAATCCTATATCCTGGTTTTTCAAAAGTTACTGAAACATTCATACCAAATATACCTATATCAGGGTCATATTTCATTCCAGGAATATCAATATGTTCTGCAATACCAAAAGAAAGATTACCTTGAGAATCAAATTGTGTAGATTCGATATTATTGTTAATACCATCTAATACCATTTTGATTGCATTATCTGCTTTTTCGCCACGTAAAGTAACTTTACAAGCAATAGGTTGTCTTTTCCTAATACCAAATTCAGGATTGGTTACTTTAGAAAAAGTCCTAACTGGTTTTTGTCCAAACATACTTTCAATTAAATTGAGTGCTCTGGTTAATTGATCACCAGCTTCCCCTACACCAATATTTACAGTAGCTTTTGCAATAATAACTTCATTCATTGGATTCATTTATTAACCTCCAATAAAGAAATAACTGGTTTATCATTTCCAACTACAAAAACATAATCTTTTAATGTTAAGAATTGATTTTTACTTGAGTCTTCAATAATTACAGTATTTGGTTTTGTTGATTCATTGATAATAATTTCTTTTATAGTACCAAGCTCTCCAGTGTGTTTACCACCAGTTACAAGAACTGTTGCACCTTCAATTAAGGAATATGATTCAACAATATCTTGTTCAGGTACTTTTAAGTTAATAACATCCCCAACAGAAAATTCTTCTTCAGTACAAATATTTCTACCATCATGGAGATTTAATTGAGTAATACCACCTTTAATAGTGGTTTTATTTGTAATTTTAGATAATTTAAAGCTACCATCATCAATAGGGTGTAAAGTTAATCTTTTTTTATTATCTAAGAGTACCCTATAATTTTCCCCAGTTTTAGGAATAGCAATAATATCCATAAATCCAACAGGGAATTTGTAATCTTTTCTAGCTCTACCATCAACTAAAACATTACCTGAGTTAATAACCCTTTTAGCTTCTCTAGAATTATCACCGAGAGCTAAAACATCTCTAACAATAACCATTAAAGTTAAAGAATCTTCAAGAGAATGAGGTCCAGCTTGAGGTTTAACAGTCCAAGTATTTTCTTTAGGATGAATAGGCCAGGTTTTTGGAGCTTTATAAGTTTTTAAATGTTTTCTAGATCCCATTTTTGCCATTATTCTGCCTCACTTGATTTACTTCTTCTTTCGTCATCTAAGTCTACGTCAATAATCATCAAATTTGATGGGTGAATTGGAAGATAAATATTAGTTCCATCTGCTTTATTTAAAGTTATACCATCTACTGTTACGGTATATTTTTTATAGTTAACAGTTTCAATTTTACCTTCTTGGTCTCTGAAATCACCACGGAGAACTTTTACTTTATCTCCTACTTTAACAGGTAAAGATTTTCTACCTAAATCTTCTCTTAATTCTTTACTTAATGTAGCAGCCATACGAGCATTACGTTTGTGCAATGGTGCTTCATAAAGTGCTTTTCTTTGTTTTCTAGGTTGTTTTGACATTTTATCACCTATACTAATATACTAGCTGCACTACCTACACTAGGCCATCTGTCAGCTGCTTCTTTTGCTACTGGACCCCTAATTTCAGATCCTTTTAATAATCCTTCTGGAGTAATAATTACAGCAGCATTATCTTCGAATTTAACACGAAGACCATCAACACGCCTATATTCTTTTTTCTGTCTTACAACAACTGCTTGAACAATTTCTCTTCTCATATCAGCAGTACCTTTTTTAACTGAAGCAATAACTAAATCACCAACACCAGCTGTGTCTATTCTCCTACGTACTCCTTTAAATCCTTTAACTGAAATGATTTCAATTTCACGAGCACCAGTATTGTCAACACAAGAAAGTCTTGCACCAATAGGTAATGCTTTTGTAACATTAGATGTAATTGCTTTCATGATTTATTCTCCTTTTACTTCAACAATAACAAAATGTTTAGTTTTACTTAAAGGCCTACATTCTGCTATTTTAACTTCATCTCCAACATTTACATCAATACAATCAGGTTTGTGAACATTGATTCTTGATTTTCTTTTTTCATATCTTTCATATTTACGAATGAATTTATAATAACTACGTTCCACAGTAACTGTTCTTTCTGCTTTATTAGTAGTAACAGTTCCTTCAAGAACTTGTCCTCTTACAGGTAAATCACCATGAAATGGACAATTTGGATCATTACATTCTTTTTCTGGTTCTTGAACATTAAGACCAACCATAATATCACCGATTAAATTTTTTTATATCTCTTCTTTATCCGATCTTCTGGACGACTTAACAAAATTTTCCCATCAACTTCAAGATAAGTTCCATCTGGAACTTCAAATTGAAATATTGAAATATCTTTAGCTAATAATTTTTCATTATTATCTAAAGTTTCAATAGTAAAAGTTTTTTTTGTTTCATATATCACTTTCCCTTTAATTCCAATTAAAGATTTAGTAGAACTATCGGTTACTTCAAGATTAAGACCGATTAATTCATGATAAATTAAATTTTTTGAACTTATCATATTTTACCTACTGTAAAACCTTAAGGAAATTAATAAACATTATCTATTCCTTTTTTTTCGTTTTTTTATTCTTTTTAGAATCCCTGATTTCTTTTTAGAATCTCTGATTTCGATTGTGTCTGAAGAAAAACCCATGTCAGATAAAACTTCTTTAACTTTAACTTTATGATCTCCTTGAAGTTCTATTTGACCTTTTTTAGATGTTCCTCCACATGCGCATTTGGCTTTTAAAGTTTTGGTAAGCTCTTTAATATCAATATCATGCTCATCAATACCTTCGACAATAGTCATAAGTTTACCAAACCGACGTCTAACAGTATATACTTTTACTGTTTGAACTTCTCTTGCAATTTCTTCACAAACACAAAGTTCTTCAGGAAGACCGCATACCTCACAGATTTTAGACATTTAATTCTCCTTCTCCTTTTCATTCATGATTGTAAGAACACGAGCTATAGTTCTTTTAAGTTCTCTTATATTACCAGGGTTTTCAACAACTCCTGAAGCAGCACTTTTAGAAACATTTTTAGCTAATTCTGATTTGAGTTCAAGTAATTTTTCTTGAATTTCTTCATTTTCCATTTCCCAAATTTCTTTACTTCTTAAAATTGCCATTATTTCAACCCTCTAACTATTCTTTATCAGAATCCTCAACTTCTTCAGCATCTTCAGATTCTGTTAATTCTTCAACTTCTTCAGAAATTTCTTCATCTTCAACTTCTTTGATTTGCTCAACTTCATCAACTTCTTCAGAAATTTCTTCTAAATCTTCTAAGTCTTCAATTTCTTCAATTTCTTCAATTTCTTCTAAAGATTCAACTTCTTCAGATACTTCAACTTTTTCTGATTCTTCAACTTCTTCAATTTCTTCAATAGTTTCTTCTATTCTAGGAGCAAGAATTTCTACTTTATCAGGTAAAACCGCTTCAGGTGGCATGATTCTAACATATACTCCTAAAACACCAGGTTTTAAACGTACTGTAGAAAATCCTTCTTGAACATATTTAGTTGCAGGTTCACCACATTTTTTAATGTAACCTTCAACAAATTTAGCAACAGCAGATCTTGAACCTCTAATTTTTCCAGAAATTGTAATTTCAACACCTTGTGCTCCAGCTCCCATAATTCTACGAATGTTAGAATATGCAACTCTTCTAAAATGCATACCTCTTTGTAACATATTAGCAATTTTAGAAGCCATGATTCTTGGGTTAAGTTCAGGAACATCAACTTGTTTAACTTCAACTTGAGGATTATCTAAACCAAATTGATTTTTAAGAGTTTGAGTAATTGTTCTTACTGTTTTTCCACCTCTACCAATGACCATACCAGGTCTTTCAGCATAAACAACAACCATAGTTCCAAGAGGAGTAACTTGTACATCCATTCCACCGTAACCTGCTCTGTCAAGTTCGGATTCTAAGAATTCATCAATTTTTGTCCTTTTGAGACCTTCTGTAACAAAATCTTTTTCTATCATAGACTTAAGCCTCCATTAAAACTATTTGTACATGAGTAGTAGGTGTATTGAATGGAGTTACTCTTCCAAATGCCCTTGGAATTGCACCTCTAATAACCATTCCTCTATGACTGGATATATGTTCAATTTTAAGGTTTTCAATATCCATTCCTTTATATTCTGCATTTGCTTCAGCATTTTCTAAAACTTTTAAAATTGCTGAAGCTGCTTTAACAGGATATCTTCCAGCAGACCAACCTTTTAAACCTTTTCTGTGACCAACTTTTTTGTTGTGTCTTTTAAAAGGAACTGCTTGTTTCATATCAATAACATTATTTAAATAATTTTTAGCTTTTTGAACATTCATTCCTCTAATTGCACTGCAAATATCTACACAATGTTTAGGGGAAACTTTAAGAGATCTAGCCATAGCACGAGCAATTTGTTTTTCATTATCTTCTTCATTATAAGCATATTTTCTAGCCATGTTAAAAATCTCCTTATTTCAATGGTACAAACATAGATGATCTAGTTGCTCCCATACCGGGGTCACCATGTTGAACTCTTTGTCTTGTAGGTGCAAATTCACCAAAGTAACAACCAATCATTTCAGGAATAATTGTAACTTCAACAAAGTTATGACCATCATATATTCCAAAGGTAGTGCCAACCATTTCAGGAAGTACAATCATATCTCTACAGTGAGTTCTTATGACAACTGGCCTACCATCTTTTTTACCTTCCTTATTTAACTTTCTCATTTTATCTAAGACAATTTGTTGTCTTGGTAAAAATCCTCTTTTTAAGGATCTTCTTTGTCTTGCTGGTAATAATTGAATAAAATCTTCTAAAGACATATCTTGTAATTCTTCTAAAGTGTATCCACGATATTTATATATTTTTCTAGCCAAAGTGATACCTCCTTCATCTATCTCCTTTTACCTGTACGTGAAGCAGCAATAGAACCAACTTTTCTTCCAGGTGGTGCATGTCTTGAAATAGTAGTAGGACGTCCTGGGTGTTGTCTGTTACCTCCACCATGAGGGTGGTCTACAGCATTCATTGCAACTCCTCTAACGGTCATCATCTTCTTACCTTTAGCTTTAAGTAAATGCCATCTATTACCTGCTTTAAGGAATGGTTTTTCTTTTCTTCCTCCACCAGCAACAATACCAATACTAGCACGGCATTGAGGGTTAAAAGATTTTAATTCACCAGATGGTAACTCAATAACAGCTTTATCTGAATCGTGAGTAATTAAAGAAGCATAAGTTCCAGAAGATCTTACAAATCTTCCACCATCACCAGGTGTATTTTCAATATTATAAACTGGAGTACCTTCAGGGATTTCTGCAAGTGGCAAAGTATTACCAAAACTGATTGATGCAGAAATACCGCATTCAATTTCATCATTAACTTGAATACTTTCAGGAGCTAAAATGAATTTTTGTTCTCCGTTTTCAAATTTAACTTTAGCAATAGGTGCAGTCCTAGCAGGATCGTGAATAATATCAGTAACAATTCCTTTTAAACTACCTTCTTTTTCAATATTATCGTAAGCTCTATATTGGATTTTATCTTTGAACCTGTGAGAAGCTACACGATGAGGAGGATTTCCTCTACCTCTTCTTTGATGTATTAATCGTTTTCCCATTCAACTTCCTCCTTAGAATACTCCTATTTTAACTGCAATATCTTCAGCTTTTTCTTCTTCAGCAAGTCTAATGTAAGCTAATTTTAAACCTTTTGGAGATATATGAGTATTAACTTTACTAACTTCTTCTTCAAATAAGGTTTCGAAAGCCTTTTTAATATCTGCTTTAGAAGAATTCCTAGAGACAACAAAAGCAAGTTCATTTTTTAAATCAATTGCATTCATAGTTTTCTCAGTAACATGAGGTTTAACAATAACTGCGTATGGATCCATATTATCTACCTTCTTTATAAATAAATTCTTAAGAATTTATTTGAATAATCCTCCTAATTTTTCAATAGCAGATTTTGTAAAAATAGTTAATCTTCCTGGATGAGTACCTGGAGCTAATAATTCAGCATTTAAATTTTCAACAGATACAACATCTACACCAGCGTGATTTCTAGCACCTAAACTGATACCTTTATCATCACCAACAACAACTAAAGGTCCTTTAACTTTTTTGTATTTACGGCCTCTAGTTTTTCCTCGACCTGCTCTAATCTTTTTACCATCTTTAGCACGAACGACATCATCATAAATGCCTAAATTTTTGAAGATTTCACGAGTTTCTTTAGCTTTTTTAACTGCTTCAAGATCATCATCAACAACAAGTGGGAATGAAGGAACATTTTCAATTTTGTGTCCTCTTTCTTCAACTAACCCCTTATTAGTAGTAGCAGCAATAGCAGACCTTATTGCAAATCTTCTTTCTTTATTATTAATTTTTTCGTGATGTACTTTTTCAACTCTTAATGGGTGAGCTTTTCTTCCACCAATTGCTTGTGGAATAAATCCTGCTTTGGAACCGTTTTTAATTCTTGGTACCATAGCAACACCTCTACCTGAACCCCAAGATTCAGCGGAAGTTCTTTTACCTGCCATAGGATTATTACCCATAGGTTGAATTCTAGCAGTTTGAATAGAAATAACTGCTCTTTTAATGAGATCTGGCCTATAAACTTCTTCAAAAATAGTTGGAAGTTCTACATCTCCAGAAACTTCTCCTTCCATAGAATAAACGTTAACTTTCATGTTTAGACCCCTTGTTTAGATTTAGTACTAATAAAGTTTACTTGTGGAGTAGCTTCATCATCAGATTTAGGTCTGATTGCTTTTCTTAAAATAACTAATCTTTTACTAGGACCTGGAAGAGAACCTTTAACTAAAACATAATCATTTCTAACTAAACCATATCTAATAAATCCCCCATCAGGATTGACATCACTAGTTTCAGTTTGAGATCCGATTTTTAATATTTTTTTGTTAAATTCAGTTCTTTTATGATAACCCATTTGTCCTGCTTGTGCAACAGTCCACATAGTTCTATTAGGAGTCCATGGACCAATAGAACCAACGTGTCTTTTTTTACTACTACGAGCAGCTTTACCATATTGTATTCTAATATTCCATCTTTTAACTACACCTTGGAATCCTTTTCCTTTAGTGGTTGCAATAGCATCTACAAATTGACCTTCGTTTAATACATCGCTAACTTTAACTTCATTGCCTAATAATTCAATAGCTGCATTAAGTTTATCTTCAACAGAAGTTCCACCGATTGCACATTCAAATATTTCAGGTTTTTTCTTAGGTATACCAGATACTAATTTAGGATTAGTGTGAACTAAAACTTTAATTTCAGCAGTGCGATCTAAAGCATCCTGTATTTTTGCAATAGCTTCAGATTTGTTATAATCTTTAGGAAGTGATATTTTCCTAGATAATTCTTCATCCAAATTATCTGCAAGAACCTCAGTAATAACTTTAAATCCCCTATTTGTTTTTTCATATGATCTAATTCCCATTACTACAACTGGCGGTACTTCTAATACAGTAACTGGAGTTGAAAGTTCCATACCATTAGTTGGTGAATTTTTATTTGTATCTACAACAGTAGCATGAGTCATACCAACTTTATAACCAGCAATTGCAAGTAATTTGGATTCATCACATGCAGGCCATGATTTAATTCTAGGAGTTTCTTTTGCTACTCTTTTTCTAGGACTAAAAGCTACTGACCCTTTTCTTGGTTGATGATGTCTAACCATTTAATTTAACCTCCATTATATTCATATTTTCCACAATTAATTATATTAATTAATTTTAGATTATTTTTTTATGGATAATGCTTATTTTAAACATTACCCGATTTTAAAAAGAATTATTAGATAAAAACATTACCTACTAATCCTTCATATAAATAACAAAATCTTACATAGAGTAGATTAAGTTATATAAATATTAATAAAGAATTTTGTATACAACACTTTAAAAAGTGTTAAATTTCAGTTTTATAAGTTTATAAACAGAATAAAAAAATCAAAAAACCATCGATTATAAACATTAGAGCAAGTAATCTAATTTATAAAATTTCAATGAAAAATGCACTATTCCAACTAATTTTCAGACTAATCAGCCAGTAATAAGTTAAACAAAGATAATGTAGAAACAACCGCTTCTTCAGTCCTTACCGTTTGAGTCCCCTGATTAGGAATAGTATTTATTTCAATATATTCCCATTTTAAGTCAGTGAAATCATTTTCCACAGAAGAATAAGGACCACCAAAGACAATAGCAATATTATTAGATTTATTTACTTTATACCTTAATTCATCAAAAATAGAATTTATTGTATCTGCATATCTTGTGGTAACTACAACAAGGTTAGGATTTAGCTTATTTAAGCTTTTTTTAAGACCATTATTTTCATTAATTGTCTTATATCCCCAGTAAATGTCATCTGGTTCTTCAGGTGTGACTATTACCTCTTTTGCAATTTTAGTGATTTTAAAACTAAATATTTTATTAACTGTTAACTGCTCTTTACAAAAAGCTAATTTATCCATACCTATATCTACAAAAGTACCTTTCTTATTTCTTTTAACTGTAAACCCTTGCCTATACTCTCCTTGTTTAGGAGAATTATCTGTAGGATGATAAGGAGTTCTCAAAGGAGGTAAAATTCCAACATGTTTTAAATCTGCTTGTATAGGAAATGCTCTTTTTCTCAGATATTGAGGAGTATTCATATAATTTAAAACAGTTTCTATAAATGCTGCATCTTTAAATCCCTTTACATCATTAAAAGACTTGTCATTATAAATAATAACATTTTTTATACGAAAAACAGCTAATGCTCGAGATATAATACCTACTTTATAGGTCTTTACCTTCAAATCATTAGTTTCTGCAAGAAATGAATTAGGTATAAATAAAGATAAATTAATATTTTGCATTTTTAAACATTTGTTAAAAACAATATATAAATGTTGCTAATCTTCGATAGCTATCACTAAATAAACTTATCAATCTAATATTATATCAACTATAATACCTGTAGCTCAGCTACAAAATTTATTATACTCTCATGAATATAATAGTACAATATATGTTTTATTAGTATATAAAGGTATTGTTTTTTCAAATATTTTTACTGATTTATAAGGGTTATTTAAAAAAATAAATTAAATTTAATCTTAAAATATGAAAAAAATAAAAATTTTAAAGGAATCTAAAATAATATAAAAAAAATTCAAAAAAAGATAAAAAATATGTATTAAAAATTTTCTACTCTAAAAACTATAACTTCAACATCCACTGATTCTTTATTGTGAAAATCATATATTTTTTTAATTGGAAATTTATATAAAAATTCATGTGTAATTTTTCCACCTAAACTTTCAAAATAATCATATACAAAATTATGTGTACTTTTCATATGAAATGAATATATTACCTCTGCACTTTCCATTGCAATTTCTATAAATTTTCTATCAATATGTTTTTTTCCTCTTTCTTGAGAACCAAAAGGTGGATTTTGAATTAATGTATTAGATTTTTCTAAAAATCCATTTATATCTAAATCTTGAATACTTGAAATTTCACAAAGATCTTTTTGAAAAAAGCTAATTTTTTCACTATCTACTCCTATATGTTGTGATTGTTTTTTAGCACTTTTCAAAGATTCCTCATCAATATCAATAGCAAGTACTTTTTTTGCCCCTAAAAGTGCTGAAGATATGGAAAATATTCCTGTACCACATCCTAAATCTACAATGTTCATATCTTTAATATCTCCTAAAGTATATCCATTCCATAATATATCTGATGCAATATTTGCAGGGGTAGAATACTGTTCAAGTTCCACTTTAGGATTTGGATGGGCGGATATATTCTGAATAATCATCTCTAGATTTTTACGTCGTTTAATTTTCATAATATCAAAAATTAATTTATGTTTATTGATTAGTAATAATAAATATTCACAAGTAATAGGTATATTAAAAAGACCTATTAAATTTAATTATTAATTTAATATTAAATTAATATTAAAAAAAGAATTAAATAAAATTTAGACCAGTAATTTTATTAAATCAATGAAAAAAAGTACATAATTATTAATCATGTGAAAGACCCTTAAAAATATTTCCTTTGTCGAGAGAAAAGAATATTCATATAATTAAATAAATGCATCTAATCGTTGAAAAGTTCCTCGAACTTATAAATATTTATATATATTATAAAATACAATCTTTAATTAACATTAATGATTATTTCATATTAAAGTGTATATAAAATTAATAATAATCAAATGTTGTTTTTTGAAAAATATTTAATTTCATAAAAAAATGATGGTGTAAACATGGATAATAAAAATGTGATTGTAATTGGAATAGTAATCCTAATTATTGCTGTAGCAGGAATTATCTTTTTTGTTTCAAGTTCACAACAATATGAACGAATAGATATAACTCCTAATGGAACAAGTATAGAAGTTCCATACAATAAAACCACATATGAAGGGGAATTTGAGAGTGCTAAAGTTTGGGATTGGGACGAAGGAATGTTAATTACTTACAACAGCAATGCAGATAAAAATTATTTAAAAGTAACTAAAATGGGATTCGAATCCCTTAATGAGTTAATAAAAAGTAGTGGTGAAAAACAAGATTTTGGTGGACAAACTGGTTATGTAATAGATGCAGATAAATTATTAGAAATCCATTTATTCGATATGATTAAAGTAAATTATAAAGGAAAATTCTATTGTATCCAATTATCTAATAATACTACCCATGATAATATTTTAATCTGTTGTAAAGACAAAGACATGGCAATTCACATGTCTCAATCAGTAGAGTACAAAAATGTTTATAAAAACAAAACTACTGATATAGAAGATACCATTGAAGCTGTTGATAACATATCTAAAGATGTAGGGACTTTAACAAATGAATATGAAAAATATGTTAATTCAACCGACAATAACTCTTCAACAAACAATAATAACTCTTCAGCAATCGCAATGGGATTTGATTTAGATAATAATATAAATAAAATAGAATCAATAATCACAAAATTACATATATAATAAGTGAATTTTATAAAAAAATAGATCTTAAAAAAAGGTCTTAAAAGAAGATTAAAATAATATATAAAACTAATTTAAAATATAAAAAGCATTTTGCTTTTTAATTTCTTATTTTGATTTTAAGAGATAATTGAAAATATGGAGGTAAAAATATGGAATCTAAACAGATATCTGGGATATTATCCATAATTTTTGGATTACTTTTTATAATTTTCCCTATATTTAGTTCAGGATTAGCATCCATCATTATAGGAGTAAGCTTAGTATTTGTAGGTGTAGCATCAATAGTAACTGATTTGTCAGCATTAAATGTCCTTATTGGAATTTTAGCCATAATCTTTGGTTTATTATTCATTTTCAAGATTGATGCTTTATCATTCCTTTTAGGATTACAATGTTATATAATTGGTATTATACTAATTTTAATAGGTATTGTATTTTTATTATCAGGAAAAAACTTCTCAAAAATATCTGCAATATTGCTAATAATTTTAGGTATAATAGCATTTATCCTTGGAGGATTATCAGTTAGAAACCCACTTTATGTGGCAATTCTTATAGGTATATGTCTAATTATTCAAGGTATAAGCTTATTTATATCAGAATAAAAAAATCTTTTATTTTTTTATTTTTTATTTCTTTTTTTATTTATTTTATATTAAATCATTTAGATATTACTATTTTTTTAAAATCAAATTCATATAAAACTCAATTTTTCATATTTATAAGATTCTTCTATTTATGAGGTTGTAAAATTTTATAGGCTTATTTTATTTTTAAATGTTTTTGTGTACAATTTTGCATTTGGAAGTCTAGAAATGTTAGAATTCCATTTTCAGTTTTAAATATTTTCTTTATTTTTCGGGATTGGTTTGTCTGTAATAATTTTCAA